>NZ_JAKKUT010000005.1 GCF_029582805.1 Candidatus Synechococcus calcipolaris G9
AAAAAAAGCCGCAGCCTTCTTTGCACGGGAAAGTTCAGACCCTATGAGCTAATCGATGCCCAGAAGGCACATTTTCCCATCAGCCTGATGTGCCAGGTCTTAAAGCAATCGAGAAGTGGCTATTATGCCTGGTGCAACCGACCATTATCACCCCGAGGTAAGGAGAATGAGACATTGAGCCAAATGATTCAACAGATTCAGCAAGAGAGCCGTCAAACCTATGGCTCACCGAGGATACAAGCAGCCTTAGCTGCTCAAGGCTTCCCGATCAGCCGTCAACGGGTGATCCGATTAATGGCAAACTTGGGGATCAATGCCCATCTGCGACGGAAATTTAAGGGAACAACGGATTCAAATCATCGGCTACCGATAGCAGAGAATACCTTAGATCGTTGCTTTAAGACAGATGCCTCAGACCAAGTGTGGGTGGCCGATATCACCTATATCTGGACAGCCGAAGGATGGGTCTATCTAGCGGTCATTCTCGACCTATTCTCTCGTAGGGTGGTGGGATGGTCTATTGCCGAGCATTTGCGCACCGAACTGGTTTTGACCGCGTTGTCTGCCGCCTTGGGACACCGGAAACCGTCAAGCGCTGGTTTATTATTTCACCCAGACCGGGGGGCACAATATGCCAGTCACGACTATCAACAGGCACTATCGCACCCAACGCATCAGTATGATTGCAGGTTGGTGTGATCGCCAAATACTAGCCCCGATGACCTTTGAGGGATATTGCAACAGTGACCTATTCGAGAACTGGGTAGAGCAGTTTTTAGTGCCTGAACTGAACGCAGGTCAACTCGTTGTCCTTGACAATGCGAGCTTTCATCAATCGCAGCGGACTCAAGAGTTAATTGAACAGGGTGCATCCAGCCTGTTATTTTTGCCGCCTTACTCCCCTGACTTGAACAAGATAGAGAAATTTTGGGCACGGTTAAAGCAGTATTTGGGTCAGACCCTGAATCGGTTTGATCTCTTGTGGGATGCCGTCGATGAAGCTTTCAGATATATGTCCTAACTATCACTTCATTTGCAATACTACACCAAGCACGTTTGTCGCTACTGGCACAAGGCATTCCCGAATTTGGTGAGCTATCCCCGCTTTATCAGTTGGTTGCCTTCGCTGTTATTGCCATTGTCTGCCTACCTGCGGTCTTGCTTTGGGCAATGCAGTGGGATTAGCTTCATGGACTCAACCAGCCTGAAGGTTTGCCACAATCACTGCATCAAGCAGCACAAAGTGTTTGATTTGTTCGCCGAGCGGGGCAAGACTTCGGTGGACTGGTTCTTCGGTTTCAAACTCCATTTAGTTGTGAATGACAAAGGGGAATTGCTCAACTTTACCCTGACTCCTGGCAACACCGATGATCGGACTCCTGTCCCCAAGCTGCTGCAACGGCTCTTCGGCAAGGTATTCGCCGACAAAGGCTACGTCTCGCAAACGTTGGCAAAACAACTCTTGCAGCAGACCGGGGTGCAGTTCATCACCAAGTTTCGGCGCAATATGAAGAATCGCTTCCTCAAGCTCAATGACCGTTTGCTGTTGCGAAAGCAAGCCATTATCGAGATCATTATCGACCAGTTAAAGAACATTTCCCAGGTCGAGCACTCCCGGCATCGCTCCCCGGTTAACTTCCTGGTCAACCTTGTTGGGGGATTAATTGCCTACTGCCACCAGCCGAAAAAGCCCTCGATTGCACTTGACTCAAACTTGCTCCCCTAGGCTTATCCGTAACTGACGTTAACTAAGCTAGGGCGTAGGGTAGGGGATCCTTGAGTCCCAACGCAGCAAAGGCAGCTAAACGCAATTGACAGGAATCACAAACCCCACAGGCCCGCACCGGATTTTCTCCTACCCCCTGGCTATAGCAGGACCAGGTTTTTTCCCAGGGAACCCCTAGCTCATTGCCCAGTTGAATAATATCCCCCTTGGAGCGATCGATCAGGGGGGTAATAATTTGAATGGGTCGCCCTTCCCGTCCCTGTTTTGTCCCCAGCTCATAGACCCGTTGCATTGCTTCAATGTAGTCGCCCCGGCAGTCAGGATAGCCAGAATAGTCCAGGGCATTCACGCCAATATGAACCTCCGTCGCGGCGATCGCCTCCGCGTAGCCTAGGGCAAAACTTAAGAAAATCGTATTGCGGGCAGGTACATAGGTGACGGGAATCCCTTGGCCCATGGTTTCCAAACTGCGGTGTTCCGGTAGAGCAATGGCTAAATCCGTTAGGGCTGAACCACCCCATGCCCCCAAGTCAAAGCGAACCACCTGATGCTCAACCACCGACCCTAACTGGGCGATCTCCTGGGCTGCCATTAATTCACGGCGATGACGCTGGCCATAATCAAAGGAAAGAGCATAACACGAATAACCCGCCGCAATGGCCCGAAATAATACCGTTGTTGAGTCTAGTCCACCGGAAAGAAGAATGACCGCTTTTTTCATAGCGAAATGCCCCCCTGATCTGGGAGGCTGAAAATTTCATTGTTCATAAAAAACTTCACAATACTCAATGCTGTGGTAACATCTCCTTGAACAATACTTCCGTGATGTTCGTCAAGGGAAGGATTGAAAACTAAAGCCATTGGCATCATCCGTTAGAGTCAGTATTGCGCGTTAGGGGAAACAGAGGAGTGACAAATCAGACGACTTCCCTGGGTTCAGGGGGACATCGGAGCCAACCGGAACCGCTTCGGATTGGTGTCATTGGTGTCGGCAACATGGGCCAGCACCATACTAGGGTACTGAGCCTACTCAAAGATGTCGAGTTAGTAGGTATTTCCGATCTTAACCTGGAACGGGGTATTGATACCGCCAGTAAATATCGAGTCAAATTCTTTGAAGACTACCACGATCTCCTTCCCCATGTGGATGCGGTATGTATTGCCGTTCCCACGCGCCAGCACCATGAGGTAGGGATTACCTGCCTGCGTCAAGGCATTCATGTGTTGGTAGAAAAACCTATTGCCGCCAGTATTGCCGAGGCAGAATCCTTAGTTAATACCGCCGCTGACTGCCAGTGTATTTTACAGGTGGGTCACATTGAGCGGTTTAATCCCGCCTTCCAAGAGCTAACCAAAGTTCTACGTACCGAAGAAATCTTGGCCCTAGAAGCCCACCGCATGAGTCCCTACTCCGGTCGTGCCAACGATGTGTCCGTGGTATTGGATTTGATGATCCATGACATTGATTTACTCTTAGAACTGACCAATTCCACCGTCGTTCGTTTAACCGCAGCGGGCAGTCGCGCCCCCCAGTCCAACTACCTGGATTACGTCACCGCAACCCTCGGATTTGCCAATGGGGTCATTGCCACCCTCACCGCCAGCAAGGTCACCCATCGGAAATTACGGCGGATTGCCGCCCACTGTAAAACATCCCTGACGGAGGCAGACTTTCTCAAAAATGAGATATTAATTCATCGGCAAATGAGTGCCAGTTGCATGGCGGATCACGGCCAGGTTCTCTATCGTCAGGATGGCTTAATTGAGAAGGTGTATACCAGTAATATTGAACCCCTTCATGCCGAACTAGAGCATTTTGTGAACTGTGTCCGGGGTGGAAAGCCGCCCTCTGTGGGGGGTGAGCAAGCTCTGAAAGCCCTGCGCCTAGCTAGTTTAATTGAGCAAATTGCCCTAGATGGCCATGCCTGGAATTCGGAGATCATCCAGGGTGTGGAGCATGGCCTCCTCTATCCGGATGCCCTTGGCGATCGCCCCAGCTATCCAACTACAGCCTAGAGGGGGGGAGGTAGCCATCTCTTTCCCTGTTCTTTCAGGAACTCCGCCGATAAGATAATGATCAACTAAGATTCGTGGGGTTTCTGGTTATCGATGATTGATCATGATGTTGTCATTGTTGGCGGTGGCTTGGCCGGATGTCGAGCCGCCCTAGAGATTTGTCGGCTGGCCCCTGATCTGACCATTGCCCTCATTGCCAAGACCCACCCCATTCGCTCCCATTCCGTTGCTGCCCAAGGGGGAATTGCCGCTACCTTAAAAAATGTCGATGATCAAGATTCCTGGGAGAGTCACGCCTTTGATACGGTCAAGGGATCGGATTTTTTAGCGGATCAGGATGCCGTGGCCATTTTGACCCAAGAGGCCCCGGATGTGGTGATCGATCTGGAGCATTTGGGGGTTTTATTTTCCCGTTTAGAGGATGGTCGCATTGCCCAGCGGCCCTTTGGCGGCCATAGTCACAATCGCACCTGCTATGCGGCGGACAAAACGGGCCATGCCATTCTCCATGAGTTGTATTGCAATTTATTGAAGTATGGGGTGAATTTCTACGAGGAGTGGTATGTTCTCCGCCTCATCCTCGAAGATCAGCAGGCCAAGGGAGTGGTGCTGTACCACATTGAAACCGGGGAAATTGCCGTGATCCGGGCCCGGGCTGTCATGTTTGCCACCGGCGGGTATGGTCGGGTGTTTAATACCACCTCCAATGATTTTGCTTCAACCGGGGATGGTTTAGCGATGACCGCCTTGGCGGGCCTACCCCTAGAAGATATGGAATTTGTCCAGTTTCACCCAACGGGACTGTATCCGGCCGGGGTCTTAATTTCCGAAGCGGTGCGGGGCGAAGGTGCCTACTTAGTCAATGCCGTCGGCAATCGCTTTATGGTCAACTATGCCCCCAGTCGGATGGAGCTTGCCCCTAGGGATATTGTGTCCCGGGCCATCACCACAGAAATTCGTCAGGGACGGGGGATTCACCTGGATGGCAGTGGCGGCGGCCCCTTTGTCCATTTAGACCTACGGCACATGGGTCGGGAAAAAATCATGAGTCGGGTTCCCTTTTGCTGGGAAGAAGCCCATCGCTTGGCCGGTGTAGATGCGGTGGTGGAACCCATTCCAGTGCGGCCCACCGGGCATTACTCCATGGGTGGGATTCCGGTGACCACATCGGGTCAGGTGCGATTGAACCAGGATCAGGTGGTGACGGGTTTTTTTGCAGCGGGTGAAACAGCCTGTGTGTCGGTGCATGGGGCAAACCGCCTAGGCAGCAATTCCCTGCTCGAATGTGTGGTCTATGGCCGCCGCACTGGTGCAGCGATCGCCCAGGATGTGCGTCAACGAAAATTTCCCCAGATTAATTACAGTCGCTACGTTCAGGAAGCCCAGGAACAGATCCAGCAGCTTTTGGATCAACCGGGAACGCTGCGGATTGCCGAACTCCGTAATCAAGTACAAGACTGTATGACCGATCACTGTGGCGTTTTTCGCACCGCAGAGCTATTGACCGAGGGGGTAAACCAGTTAGAGTCTCTACAACAACAGTATGGAAACATTCGCCTAGATGATCACAGCAAGGTCTGGAATAGTGAACTCATTGAAGCCCTAGAATTGCGGAGTCTGCTGGTGGTAGCAACGGTCATTCTCAGTAGTGCCCTGAATCGCCAGGAAAGCCGGGGGGCCCACTACCGTGAAGATTATCCCCAACGGGACGATCAGCGATTCCTACAACACACCTTTGCCAGCTACTCGCCCACGGGGATGGATATTCGCTATGTTCCGGTCACCATCAATCTTTTTGAACCGGAAGAGCGACGCTACTAGTACGCTACTAGGGGGTTTGGTGCTACCTTAAAATTACTTTATAGCTATGTTGCTTAGTTTAGGACGGGGTGCAGGGGTGGAACCCCTGACTGGGGGCGAGAGCCAACACACCCCCCTTATCCGAATTGTCCTAAGAAAATAGGAATCATTCTTTCACGATGGAGTAACCCCTTTGGACTGGCAAGAGGTGCGGGGAAACTGGCTACTCATTCCGCCGCGATCGCGGGGGATCATTCATTTTTTGGGTGGAGCATTTTTAGCTGCCGCTCCCCAAGTGTCCTATCGTCGTCTTTTGGAATTTTTAGCCGAGCATCGCTATGCCATTGTCGCCACCCCCTTTGTCAATACCTTTGATCACCTGGCGATCGCCCGGGATGTGTTGACTAAGTTTGAGTATGGCCTCGACTGGCTAGAGCAACGTTCCCGCTGCCGGCCCGGCCTACCGATCTATGGACTTGGCCATAGTATGGGGTGCAAACTACAACTCTTGATTGGCAGCACCTATGAGGTGGAGCGGGCGGGTAATATTTTTCTAGCATTTAATAATTATGCCGCCAACCAGTCCATTCCCTTTATGGAAAACGTGAATGTCTCCGGTATGGAGTTTATCCCCAGTCCCCGCGCCACGGAACGCCTCATTGAACAGGCCTACCCCATTCGCCGCAACCTCCTGATTCGCTTCCAAAACGATGATATTGATCAAACCGGACGGCTCAGTCGAATTCTCAAGGAGCGGTTTGATCACATGGTGACCACCTTGCAGTTACCGGGCAATCACCTCACCCCCCTTGGACAAACCCTCAGTTGGCAACCGGGGGCAGAGTTTTCCCCCCTAGATGCGGTGGGGCAATGGTTACGCCAGGGCCTATTTCCCGAATTAACCCAACTGGAACAGACCCTTATAAAGTGGTTGATTTGATGTACTCATTCGAGGTATTTCCTAGTTTGGCTCTAGGACATCACTCAGTTGAATCCATTGGTCTAAATTGAGATCTTCGCCCCGACATTTAATGGAAATCCCTAAGCTCTCTAGGCAATGACGAACCAGATCGGGGTTTAGGATCGGTTTGAGGGCGGTTGCTAACATTTTGCGACGGGTGGAAAATCCCTGTTTAATGAGGTGATCTAACCAACGGGGATCTTTGACAGTGGGCAGGGTGGCATGGGGCCGCAGGCGAATCACCGCAGATGCCACCTTCGGCACGGGATGGAAGGCGGTGGCGGGTACGGGGCAAATCAATTCACAGGTGGCTAAATATTGCACCCGCAGGGAAAGGGCACCAAAGGCGCGGCTGCTAGGTTGGGCGGTGAGGCGATCGGCTACTTCCCGCTGAACCAAGAGAATTAAACGTTCAAAGGGCGGACGGCGGGGGGCATCCATGGTACCCAGGAGCTTCATTAAAATCGGCCCGGTAATGTTGTAGGGAATATTTGCCACCACCTTATCGGGACAACCCCGCGGCAGGGTGTCTAAATCTAGCTCTAAAATATCCCCTTGAATCAGGTGCAGGTTGGGTTGGGTTAGGGTTTTTGTCAATGTGCCATAGGCACGAGGATCTAGCTCAACACTCACTACTTCCTGGGCTTGGGCTAAAAGAGGCTTGGTTAATACGCCAGTGCCGGGGCCAATTTCCAGAATGCGATCGCCCCCGCTCAGGTCGGCTGCCCCTAGAATCTCTCCTAAGACCCTAGGACTTCTCAGCCAATGCTGGCCAAGCTGTTTACGGGGACGAATCATTTAGGACAGGTCAATTAACGCGGGCCTAAGCCAACCATACCTGCATAAACCGCCTGATCCCCAAGTTCATCTTCAATGCGTAGCAGACGATTATATTTGGCCACCCGCTCACTACGGCAAAGGGATCCCGTTTTAATTTGCCCCGCCCGGGTCGCCACTGCCAGATCCGCAATGGTTGTGTCCTCCGTTTCCCCAGAACGGTGACTAATGACGCAACGATAGCTATGGCGAGTTGCTAGGGCAATGGTTTCCAGGGTTTCGGTGAGGGAACCAATTTGATTGAGCTTAATGAGAATGGCATTGGCAGATCCGTTCTCGATACCCTTTTGCAGGCGATCGCGATTGGTGACAAACAAATCATCCCCCACCAACTGCACCTTACTGCCTAGCTGAGCGGTCAGGGCCTGCCAACTCTCCCAGTCATCTTCGTAGAGGCCATCCTCAATGGAAACAATCGGGTAGCTGGCAACCAATTCCCCTAGGTAGGTGATGAAGTCTGCCGGACTCTGGGGTTTGCCATCATAAACATATTGACTATCTTTATAAAATTCATTGGCGGCCACATCTAGGGCAAGGGCCACCTGTTCCCCTGGTTTGTAACCTGCTAATTCAATGGATTTCATTAGAATATCTAGGGCCGCCTGATTCGAGGGTAAATTGGGGGCAAATCCACCTTCATCCCCCACCCCCGTCAGTAAGCCCTGATCCTTGAGAACCTGACTCAATGCCGCAAAAATTTCCGCACCCCAACGCAGGGCCTCTTGGAACGTACTGGCACCAACGGGCATGACCATAAACTCTTGAAAATCGATATTGTTGGCCGCGTGGGCACCACCATTAATCACATTCATCATCGGCACTGGCAAGACATTGGCTAAGGGGCCCCCCAAGTAACGATAGAGGGGCAAACCCAGGGCCTCAGCGCAGGCCTTTGCAGCGGCCAAGGACACGGCCAGGATTGCATTTGCCCCGAGAACAGATTTATTAGCGGAGCCATCCAATTCGATCATGATCTGATCCAGGGCAATCTGGTCATAGGAATTAAAATCTAAAAGCTGTTGGGCAATTAGGGTATTGATATTGTCCACAGCTTTTAAGACCCCCTTACCGCCGTAGCGACTGGGATCCCCATCCCGGAGTTCATGGGCTTCAAAACTGCCGGTGGAGGCCCCACTAGGAACTTGGGCTAACCCCACGATGCCGCAATCTAGTTCTACTTCTGCTTCCACGGTGGGACGACCGCGAGAGTCTAGAATTTCCCGGGCCCGAATGGCAGCGATCGCCGTATCCATCATTCACGTTTCCTATCTATTCTCAAGATGCAGCCCAATTCTACTGTGATTCGGGAGCCAGCAATAGTAGTCTAGCCATCAGTGAACCCAGGTTTTAGGTTTACTTAACCTTTGGGGAGTTTGAGGTGGTGGGTTTAATCTGGGGCCACCTCATGATGGCCGTGGCTGGGACAGGGGGGAGCCTTAATGGAGCGATCCAGCCAGCCCGTAGCCTGTTCTAACCGCAGCAGAGCTTCCTCCGGTTGATCCTTCAGAAGGTAAACTAGGGCGGCTGCCGTTTGTTCTAGGGCCCGGGCCCGCCGATTCCCCTTGAGACGGTGCCAATCCTGGGAATCAATGGTGAGGGCATTCATCAGGGCGATCGCCAGTTCTTCGGGAGTGGTGGATGATGAAGCAGGTAAGGATGATGGAGTAGGTACTGAAATGGGTATAGAAGGGGGGACAGTCATAGGGGTACTCGTAAATACTCTCTTGCTGATACGCTGAATTTTTTGAACCCCTAAACGCCCTAGGGCAGCCAGGGAAATTGCTGAAAATTGGGGGGACGCTTTTCCAGAAAGGCCTGTTTGCCCTCGGCACTTTCCTGGGTTAAATAATAAAGGAGTGTGGCATTTCCTGCTAATTCTTGTAGCCCCGCTTGACCGTCGCAGTCCGCATTAAAGGCAGATTTCAGACAACGAATGGCTAAGGGACTTTTTTGGAGAATCTCTTCGGCCCAGCGCACCCCCTCCGCCTCTAGGTTTTCTACTGGGACAACACAATTTACTAATCCCATGGATAAGGCTTCATTGGCAGGATACTGGCGACAGAGAAACCAAATTTCCCGCGCTTTTTTCTGCCCCACAATTCGAGCCAGGTAACTCGCCCCAAACCCACCATCAAAACTACCCACCTGGGGCCCCGTCTGGCCAAAGATGGCATTTTCGGCGGCAATGGTGAGATCACAGACTAGGTGCAATACATGGCCGCCACCAATGGCATAGCCCGCCACTAGGGCAATCACCACCTTGGGAATTGTGCGAATTAAACGTTGCAGGTCTAACACATTCAAACGGGGAACCCCGGCCCCATCCACATAGCCGCCGACCCCACGCACGGTCTGATCTCCGCCAGAGCAAAAGGCATACTTACCATCGGTGTGGGGGCCGGCCCCCGTGAATAGGATCACGCCAATTTTCGGATCATCCCGGGCATCCAAAAACGCCTGGCATAGTTCCATCACCGTTTCGGGACGAAAGGCATTCCGTTTATGGGGCCGATTAATGGTAATTTTGGCGATTCCCCCAGCCTTGTGATAAAGAATATCTTGATAATCCTGCTGGGGGTTCCAGACAATGGCGGTCATAGCCCCTCTCTCGTTGGTTCAGGAGATTCGGGTTCTGGCGTTGACCCAGGGATTTGCTCCGACGAATTCTGACCCGATTGATTCTTAAAGTAACGACTGGGAATTCCTGTATTTAGAAGGGGCCCATCCGTCTCTGGTTCAGGAGTATGGGATGTCCCTGACTCATCCGACTTGGGCGTTGCCTCAGACCCAAACGTTTTAGAACTAGAGGCTTTAGGCCCATGTGTTGATGTTCTCTCCATGCCTAGGGGCACTTCTGGGGACTGATCCCCAGGCTTTAGAGCTTTGGGGGACGGCGTAGGTTTGGGAAAAGCCGTAATTTCAGGGGTTTGCTCAATCTCTACTGAGTCAGGGGGAGTAGGGGATCCGTCCTTCTGGAAAAAGCGTAAAAAATTCCGTCCTCTGGTGTTTTTTCCAGAAGATTCTGCCCCAGGTTTAAGGGGTGCAGGGGCGATCTCGGTTTCCATCGAAGGAATAGGAGGGGAAGATTCAGCCCCAAGAGCGCCATTTGTTTCTATGTCTTGTTCTACTTTTGGTTCTGCTAGCTTTGCTGGCGTTGGCTCTGTTGGGATGGGTGCAGGGGTTGGCTCGGCAGGAATTGCCGGTGCTTCTTTAACTGGAGGCAACTGGGCCGGAAAATTTCGACTTAAAAGACTCTGGACATTTTTTGCGGTTAACTCCCCTCGAAATAGCCGCGATCGGGTGTCATTTCCCTCTGGCTGATAATCTACGACCTGGGTCACCGTATTAAAGGCATTATCAATGGGTCGGCCCTGGCCATCCAGAAGCTCTAGGCGTACCCAGTTGGTCCCTGGCTTCATGCCAGTTAAATAAATCGACTGCCAACGATCCAGGTTAAAGCTTTGACCATTGACCGTCACCCGAATCTGCCAGGCTCGATTACCCTCCATGGACTGGGGATCAATTATTGTCTGTAGGGGAGCATTGGTTAAATAAAAGTCTAAAAGTACCGACTCACTCCCATAGGCCCCCTGGGGTTGGTTATAGGTGATCAGGGGTAGGCTTGCTATCGGATTATTTTCATCGCTGGGCGTTAAAACATTAAACGTCACCTGGTCGAAGGCTCCCGCATTCTTGAAGCTTTCATCCCAGGGATACAGAGCAAAGGCTCGCAGGGTATGGGTTCCAGGGGCTAGATGTTCAAAATGAATCGGCTCCCTTAGATCGTAAATGTCTTGGGAGGCTTGATTATCCAAAATTAAATGGAGGTGGGGCCCCAGCCCTGTTTTTTTATCCTGGAAAATCTCTAGGTTATCTACGGACAGTTCCACATCTAGGGCCGTTTCCCCTAGGGTTTGGTTGGGGCGAGGGCTAAGGATATTTACTTGGGGTTGGTAGCGATCCAGCCAGGCCTTCAAGTCATCTAGGGCGATCGGAGGAGACACCTCTTGCAAATTTGCCCCTAAGGGCGTTGCCCTCTGGACACCCGTTAAATTATTACCTGCGGGGCGATCGCTCCGGTCTTGTGACCCTTGACTGCTACAGGCAACTAATCCCCACAGCAAAATAATACCAAGAGCAAGGGATACAACTTTTTGAAATAAACGATTCCAGATCTTCATTGCCCCCTCGTGTGCCAACTTTTACCAATTTACAATTGTCTTGGCGGGGCGGATGACTATAAAGTTTTGTTAAATATCTGATCATGGCTGTAATAACCTATCTCAGGAAAGGCGGGATTCCATTCCCATAAACCCGTCAACAATTCAAGCATCTTAAATAATGTTAATTATCGGCAAAGCCTGAGGAAGCCTTCTATAATGCTGAATTGAGCATTGCTCGCCCTGAGGGGACTTAATTGTTCCTAGCCTGTTATAAGCATTGAGGATCCTTTACTCTTTGCAACATAATCATCAGGGTAGAGAATGTACTCGTTCCTTCCTTGCCTAAGAGAGAGGAGAGACTCGATGACCATCAGTCCACCGGAGCGAGAGCAAAAAGTCAGAGTTGTGGTCGATAATGACCCGGTTCCTACCTCTTTTGAGAAATGGGCCAAGCCGGGACACTTTGATCGAACTCTAGCGAGAGGTCCCCAAACCACAACTTGGATTTGGAATCTCCACGCTCTTGCCCATGATTTCGATACACATACAAGCGACCTCGAAGATATTTCCCGTAAAATCTTCAGTGCCCACTTCGGCCACCTGGCCGTCGTGTTCATCTGGCTCAGCGGGATGTACTTCCATGGTGCGAAATTTTCTAACTATGAAGCTTGGCTAGCGAACCCAACTGGGATCAAGCCAAGTGCTCAGGTTGTCTGGCCCATCGTTGGTCAAGGCATTCTCAACGGTGATGTCGGTGGTGGTTTCCACGGCATCCAAATTACCTCTGGTCTGTTCCAACTGTGGCGGGCCTCTGGAATCACCAACGAGTTTCAGCTATACTGCACCGCCATCGGTGGTTTGGTTATGGCTGGCTTAATGCTTTTTGCAGGTTGGTTCCGACTACCACAAGCGTGCCCCCAAGCTGGAATGGTTCCAAAACGTAGAATCCATGCTGAACCACCATCTGGCTGGTTTGCTGGGTCTAGGTTCCTTGGGTTGGGCAGGGCATCAAATCCATGTTTCCCTCCCAATCAATAAACTTCTAGATGCGGGTGTCGCAGCTAAAGATATTCCCTTGCCCCATGAGTTCATTCTGAATCCAAGCCTCATGGCTGAACTCTATCCAAAGGTTGATTGGGGTGTCTTTAGCGGTGTTATTCCCTTCTTTACCTTCAATTGGGGTGCTTACTCTGATTTCCTCACCTTTAAGGGTGGACTGAACCCGGTAACTGGTGGTCTATGGCTATCTGATACGGCTCATCACCATGTGGCGATCGCCGTGTTGTTTATCATTGCCGGTCACATGTACCGCACCAACTGGGGAATCGGTCACAGCATCAAGGAAATCCTAGAAGCCCACAAAGGGCCCTTCACCGGCACAGGTCATAAAGGCTTGTACGAAGTGTTAACCACCTCTTGGCATGCCCAATTGGCGATTAACCTGGCGATGGTGGGTTCTTTGAGCATCATTGTGGCGCAGCATATGTACGCCATGCCCCCCTATCCCTACTTGGCAACAGACTATCCGACCCAGTTGTCACTGTTTACCCACCACATGTGGCTCGGCGGTTTCTTCATTGTCGGTGGTGCTGCCCACGGGGCTATCTTCTTCGTGCGCGACTATGATCCAGTCGTCAATCAAAACAACGTTCTGGATCGGGTATTGCGTCATCGGGATGCCATTATTTCCCATCTCAACTGGGTCTGTATTTTCCTTGGCTTCCATAGCTTTGGTCTATATGTTCACAACGATACGATGCGGGCCTTTGGTCGTCCCCAGGATATGTTCTCGGATACGGGCATTCAATTGCAGCCCGTGTTTGCCCAATGGATTCAGCATCTGCACACCCTAGCCCCCGGTGGAACGGCCCCCCATGCGGCCGCTACCGCTAGTGTTGCCTTTGGTGGTGATGTTGTTGCCGTGGGTGGCAAGGTCGCCATGATGCCGATCGCCCTAGGCACGGCAGACTTCATGGTGCATCACATCCATGCCTTCACGATCCATGTGACGGTCTTAATTCTGCTCAAGGGCGTGCTCTTTGCCCGCAGTTCTCGCTTGATTCCTGACAAAGCCAATCTCGGTTTCCGGTTCCCCTGCGATGGGCCCGGTCGGGGTGGTACCTGTCAAGTATCCGGTTGGGATCACGTCTTCCTGGGCTTGTTCTGGATGTATAACAGCATCTCGGTGGTTATTTTCCACTTCAGTTGGAAGATGCAATCGGATGTTTGGGGTGCAGTGTCTCCCGATGGCACCGTATCCCACATTACGGGCGGTAATTTTGCCCAAAGTGCCATCACCATTAATGGTTGGCTGCGTGACTTTCTATGGGCGCAGGCTTCTCAGGTGATTGGTTCCTATGGTTCAGCCCTATCTGCTTACGGTTTACTCTTCCTCGGTGCCCACTTTGTCTGGGCCTTTAGCCTCATGTTCCTCTTTAGTGGACGGGGTTACTGGCAAGAGTTAATCGAGTCGATTGTTTGGGCCCACAACAAGCTAAAAGTAGCTCCGGCTATTCAGCCCCGCGCTCTGAGTATTATTCAGGGTCGGGCCGTGGGTGTGGCTCACTACCTCCTGGGAGGAATCGCTACTACTTGGGCGTTCTTCCTGGCTCGAATTATTTCTGTAGGATAGGGGCGAGGAGGACTTTACCTAACTATGGCAACTAAATTTCCTAAGTTCAGCCAAGACCTCGCACAGGATCCGACCACACGGCGGATTTGGTACGCCATTGCGACTGCACACGACTTTGAAAGCCATGATGGCATGACCGAAGAGAATCTTTACCAAAAGATTTTTGCTTCTCACTTTGGTCATCTGGCAATCATTTTCCTGTGGGTTTCTGGCAGCCTTTTCCACGTAGCCTGGCAAGGCAACTTTGAGCAATGGATTCAAGATCCGCTCAATGTTCGTCCCATCGCCCATGCGATTTGGGATCCCCAATTTGGTAAGGCAGCGGTCGATGCCTTTACCCAGGCGGGTGCTTCTAACCCCGTCGATATTGCCTATTCCGGTGTTTATCACTGGTGGTACACCACAGGTATGCGTACCAATGGTGATCTCTACCAAGGCGCAATCTTCCTGTTAGTGTTGGCCTCCCTCGCTCTCTTTGCGGGCTGGCTCCACTTGCAACCTAAATTCCGTCCCAGTCTGTCCTGGTTCAAGAATGCCGAATCTCGCCTTAACCACCACTTAGCGGGTTTGTTTGGCGTGAGTTCCTTAGCTTGGGCCGGACACTTGATCCACGTTGCCATTCCCGAATCTCGGGGACAGCATGTGGGTTGGGACAACTTCCTGAGTACGATGCCTCACCCAGCGGGTCTTTTACCCTTCTTTACGGGTAATTGGGGTGTCTATGCTCAAAATCCTGATACCGCTAGTCATCTTTTTGGTACGTCTCAAGGTTCGGGAACTGCGATTCTCACCTTCTTGGGTGGGTTTCATCCCCAAACTGAGTCCCTGTGGCTGACGGATATGGCTCACCACCACTTGGCGATCGCCGTGATCTTCATTGTTGCAGGTCACATGTATCGCACCCAGTTTGGCTTGGGCCATAGCATCAAAGAAATGATGGATGCCAAGGACTTCTTTGGTAGCAAGGTGGAAGGGCCCTTCAATATGCCCCACCAAGGGATCTATGAAACCTATAACAACTCACTGCACTTCCAATTGGGATGGCACCTGGCTTGTTTAGGGGTGATTACCTCTCTAGTGGCCCAGCATATGTATTCCCTGCCGCCCTACGCCTTTATTGCCCAAGATCACACCACAATGGCGGCCCTGTATACCCACCACCAGTACATTGCTGGATTTATTATGGTGGGGGCCTTTGCCCACGGTGCCATTTTCTTGGTGCGGGACTACGATCCTGTGCAAAATAAAGGCAACGTCTTGGATCGGGTGCTGCAACACAAAGAGGCGATTATCTCCCACTTAAGCTGGGTGTCCCTCTTCTTGGGTTTCCACACCTTAGGTCTGTACGTTCACAATGACGTGGTGGTTGCCTTTGGTACCCCCGAAAAACAAATCTTGATTGAGCCGGTCTTTGCCCAGTTCATTCAGGCAGCCCACGGTAAGCTGCTCTACGGTTTTGATACATTGTTGTCAAATCCCGATAGTATTGCTGCCACCGCTTGGCCCAACTACGGTAATGTTTGGCTCTCTGGTTGGTTAGATGCCATCAACAGTGGCAAGAACTCCTTGTTCCTCACCATTGGCCCTGGCGACTTCCTAGTTCACCATGCCATTGCCTTGGGTCTGCACACCACTACCTTGATTTTGGTCAAAGGTGCCCTGGATGCCCGTGGTTCCAAGCTCATGCCCGACAAAAAAGATTTCGGCTATGCCTTCCCCTGTGATGGCCCCGGCCGTGGCGGTACCTGCGACATCTCTGCATGGGATTCCTTCTACCTCGCCATGTTCTGGATGCTGAATACCATTGGTTGGGTTACGTTCTACTGGCACTGGAAGCATCTAGGTGTTTGGGAAGGAAATGTGGCTCAGTTCAATGAGTCGTCTACCTACTTGATGGGTTGGTTCCGAGATTACCTCTGGCTCAATTCGTCCCAGTTAATTAATGGGTATAACCCCTTTGGAACCAATAACCTGTCGGTTTGGGCCTGGATGTTCCTCTTTGGACACCTGGTTTGGGCAACGGGCTTCATGTTCCTGATTAGCTGGCGTGGGTATTGGCAAGAGTTGATTGAAACCCTTGTCTGGGCCCATGAGCGCACTCCGTTGGCTAACTTGGTGCGTTGGAAAGATAAGCCCGTGGCACTTTCTATCGTTCAAGCTCGTTTGGTTGGCTTAGCTCACTTCAGTGTGGGGTATGTCTTGACTTACGCAGCCTTCTTGATTGCTTCAACGTCGTCGAAGTTTGGTTAACTAAGCTAGTTGATTAGACGTTAAGTTACATCCCCTGCCAGTATTGGTGGGGGATTTTTTGTGCTATAGAAAAATTCGATTCTGTTATTGCAAATGAAGTGATAGTTAGGACATATGCCTGAAAGCTTCATCGACGGCATCCTACAAGAGATCAAACCGATTCAGGGTCTGACCCAAATACTGCTTTAACCGTGCCCAAAATTTCTCTATCTTGTTCAAGTCAGGGGAGTAAGGCGGCAAAAATAACAGGCTGGATGCACCCTGTTCAATTAACTCTTGAGTCCGCTGCGATTGATGAAAGCTCGCATTGTCAAGGACAACGAGTTGACCTGCGTTCAGTTCAGGCACTAAAAACTGCTCTACCCAGTTCTCGAATAGGTCACTGTTGCAATATCCCTCAAAGGTCATCGGGGCTAGTATTTGGCGATCACACCAACCTGCAATCATACTGATGCGTTGGGTGCGATGTCCTAGCCTCAGAGCATGAAAGCGTTCAGACTGATGGCAATACCCGTAAGGATAGTCTATGGTATTGTCCACTCCAGCTTCATCGAGATAAACAATCTCGGCTGGGTCATAATGAGCCAGTTGCGTCAAGAAGGCTTGGCGGCGATCTTCATTGCGCTCGCGGTAGCCGTAAGTTTTTTTACGGGTGAATTGAATGCGTTTCAAGGCTTTACCGATGGTACGATTACTGATCGCTTCCGGCCAACGCTCGGCCATTTGCTGTTGGGTGAGATGACCGTGTTCTTGGGCAAAGGTGCCAAAGGCATCTAAGTCATTAACTTTGGGGGCAGGACCTCGACGATAGTGGGTGTTTGGGGCGACACTACCGGTCTGCTGACGACGCTTGAGCCACAAATCAAGGGTGTTGCGACTGATATTGAACAGGCGACAGACCTGTGTTTTTTTCTCTCCTTGGTCGATGGCACGCAAGGCTTTGTGACGGAGGTCGAGGCTATAGGGTAAAGGCATAGGGGTGAGAAGACATCTGGGGTTCGATTTTATTTTGTCCTAATCAACGTGAGTTCGGTTTAAGCAACTGTGAGCAAATGGTGATCAATGGCAATGGAGGGCTTCTTCGGTTGGTGAGTATAGGCAATTAGCCCACAGACAATGTTCACTAAGCAATTGATCGGGGAACGGTGACGAGAGTGTTCAATTTGAGAAATGTTCTTCAACTGATCAATTACTGTCTCGATAATGGCCCGTTTTCTCAGCATCAAGCGATCGCTCAATCCCAACAAACGATTCTTCATGTTGCGTCGTAGCTTCGTGATCAGTTGTATCCCCGTTGCCTCCATCAACTATTTTGCCAATTTCTGGGAGATATAGCCCTTGTCTGCAAACACCTTGCCAAAGAGGTGTTTCAGCAGTTGAGGGACAGGTGTACGGTCATCTGTGTTACCTGGTGTGAAGGTGAAGTTGAGCAACCCTCCTTTGTCGTTGATCACCAGATGCAGCTTGAAGCCAAAGAACCAATCCACAGAAGTTTTACCGCATGCCGCCAAGTTTTTAAACACTTTGTGCTGAGGGATGCGACGGTTGTGACAAACTTTGAGACTGGTGGCATCAAGAAAACTGATGCCTGTACAGTGGCCGAAGCAAGAACGGAGATAGGCACACAAGGGCAGCAGGGTGCTGGGTATTCACTCAACAAAACGCCCGTAGCTAACCAAGCCTGGAAAGGCAGAGCACCAGTGAGCGTGTACCTTCTCGGTGTAGTAAGCTTTGAAATTGCGATAGGAAGACTGGTGGAAGCCGATGAGAATCGTCATAATTTCGCTCAGACACAAACTGCGCCTTCGACTACGATGAGCGAGTCCATTGCCTAGCAACTGTTGCTGCCACATCGGTTCAAACTGTTGGCAGAAATCATCGACGTAGCAAAATAACTCTTCTAGACTAAGCATAGGGCAAGCAGAGGGATGAGAATTGAGCACTTTCAGCCTATCTGTTCTGCCCCTCTCTTATCCCGAACTCACGTTAATTAGCGAGATTAAACGGAAATCGTTACCCGCCATTGCCAATGAAATTAACATTGCAAGTGCTCAAGGGTCGGTCGTTGATCCTACTCATTGATGAAACAGGAGATTGCAAAAAAGGGAAAGCTACTGATGATGTCAAGCGTCAATACATCGACAATGTGGGTAAGAAGGAAAACGAAATTGTTGCACTGACAGCTTATGATCTAGTCAACGGAATGATTCTACCCTTAACGTTTGAAGTCTACCAACTGAGCGAATGACTCAAGGATCAAGGGGGGCATCAAAGCAAACCACATATCACCGCATAGATGATTCGTCAATTGAAAGAGATAAAATTTCAATTTGAACTGGTTCTAGCCGATAGTCTATATGGCGAAAGCCAGGTCAACTTCGTCAACGTTCTAGATGAATTAAAATTGCCTGACATTCTGGCGATTCGGAGCAACCATGCCCTGTGGTTCCCCCAAGTCCAAAATGCATCGTGCCACTGATCATATCCATTGGATGGAGCAGGCGATCGCCCTGGCAACCCAAGCCGGTCAAGCCGATGAGGTTCCCGTGGGAGCCATTATCGTTGATGCCCAGAATACCATCATTGCCACAGGAGAAAACCGTCGTCAACGGGATCGGGATCCCACGGCCCATGCCGAAATAGTCGCCCTCAGAAAAGCGGGCCAGGTTTTGGGAACTTGGTATCTCACGGATTGTCGCCTCTACGTCACCCTAGAGCCCTGTCCCATGTGTGCCGGGGCCATTCTCCAGGGACGGATCCACACCTTAATCTACGGGGCCCCAGACCCGAAAGCCGGAGCGATCCAAACCGTGTTAGCAATTCCTACCAGTCCAGCAGCGTTCCATCGCCTCAACGTAATTTCTGGTATTTTAGAAACTCGCTGTCGAGAGCAACTGAAAACCTGGTTCAAAGAGCATCGACAGCGGCGGCAACCCTACCAGCCCGATTCACCCCCCGACAATCCACCTGATGGACTAATTGGGCAATAGACTGATTTAGAACCGGATGCCACCCCTCCGGGAAAATATCCGCAAGGGGGACTAGGACAAAGGCCCGTTCATGGAGGCGGGGATGGGGCAATTCTAGGTGGGGTGTTTCCATCACCCGATCGCCGTAGAGCAATAGATCTAGGTCAAGGGTACGTGGCCCCCAATGGAGCGATCGCTGTCGCCCAAACTGAGTTTCAATGTGACGGAGTGCCGCTAATAGGTCTTCCGGGCCAAGGGTAACAGATACTAAAACACAACCATTCCAATAGTCTGGCTGGGGCGGGCCAACGGCCTGGGTGGGATACCAAGGGGAGCAGCGTAGCACTTGTATCCCTGGGGTTTGCCCTAAGCAGCGAAGCGCCGCCCCTAAAATCTCTAGGGAGTGACCCTGATTACTGCCGAGGGAGATCGCCGCCAAAATAGAGGGAGATTCCCGCTGGGCCATAAACTGACGGTTGAGCATCACCACATTTGGTCAAGTTTGATCAAGTTTGAGTAAGTTTTAGAGAGCGGATATACTGGGGGAGGGTTAGGAGTCCTTTCTGTTCCCAAACAGTTCAAGCTTCGATTCAGAACACCTAATACCCTAATATCATTAAATGTCATCTAAAATAATGTCATTCAAAATATCATCCGACCTCTTAAACCCATTCATTAATACGTTGTGGATTTAACGCAATTATTTCATACCCCCTGCCCTGTCATTGGCGTAGTGCATCTGCTTCCCCTGCCCACATCTCCCCGTTGGGGCGGGAGTCTCAAGGCCGTCATTGATCGAGCAGAACAGGAAGCCACGGCCTTAGCGTCTGGTGGGGCCCAGGGAATTATTATTGAAAATTTTTTTGATGCCCCCTTCACCAAAGATCGGGTAGATGCGGCGGTGGTCAGTGCCATGACCCTGGTGATTCAACGGATTAAACATCTGGTCACCCTACCCATTGGCATCAATGTATTACGGAATGATGCCCGCAGTGGCCTAGCGATCGCCGCCTGTACGGGAGCCGAATTTATCCGAGTCAATGTGTTAACGGGGGTGATGGCCACGGATCAGGGCTTGATTGAAGGAGATGCCTACGGCCTACTGCGCTATCGCCGCGAATTGGGTCAAGACATTAAAATTTTTGCCGATGTCCTCGTTAAACACGCCCGTCCCCTCGGATCCCCCAATTTGACCACTGCGGTACGAGACACCCTGGAGCGAGGATTGGCCGATGCCGTCATTTTGTCAGGATGGGCCACGGGGCATCCCCCCAGCCAAGAAGACCTGGAGTTGGCCAAACAGGCCGCCAAGGGCAACCCCGTATTGATTGGCAGTGGAGCCAGTTGGGACAATATTGCAGATCTGGTTCCCTATGCCGATGGGGTGATTGTCGCCAGTTCCCTGAAGCGTCAAGGCCAGGTTGAATACGCCATTGATCCAATTCGGGTTGCCCGGTTCGTCGAAGCCCTGCACCAAGCCCAAAAGGATATGGCCCAGAGCCAAGAAAAAGAGGTGCATTCACGGCAGCATGGCGGTGACGGCCTGTCCAAACAGAATGGTTCCCATCCATCCTTGAGTTATAGATCGCCCACGTTGGACCCATCCCTGAAATAAAGATTCATTAAAAAGTCAACCGGATTTGGGAATAAATTTTTGAGGCGATCGCAAACCTCCGTATAATCATGGATTGAGAGGAGAGACAATTCTCTGCCCCTTCTGGACTCTTCCGGTGGGTACGATTTACCACCTTTGACTGCTTAAGAGATGCTTTGACTTCTGAGGTTAACCATGAAATATCGTGTTTTAATAGCGGCTGTACTGGCAGTCTGCCTGGGAATATTTTCCTGGACATCGCCTGCCCTCGCGGCCCAAACGGCTTTAACCTATGATGACATCGTGGGGACTGGCCTAGCGAATACCTGCCCAACCCTGGACGAGACGGCCCGTGGCCCCTTGCCACTTGATTCTAGCCAATCCTATGTAATGACGGCGTTATGCCTACAGCCCACCAGTTATCTGGTTAAGGAAGAACCCAAAAATAAGCGACAAAAGGCAGAATTTGTTCCCACGAAACTCGTCACCCGTGAGACCACCAGCCTGGATCAAATTCAAGGACAACTAAAAATTAATAGTGACGGCAGTCTCACCTTTATTGAAGAAGATGGGATTGACTTCCAGCCGATTACGGTGCAAATGCCGGGTGGGGAACGGATTCCTTTTCTATTCTCTGTTAAAAACTTGGTAGCAACCACGGGCCCCAATATCACGAGTGTAACCACCTCCACGGATTTTGAGGGGGAGTATAGCGTTCCCTCCTACCGCACCTCCAACTTCTTGGATCCAAAGGGCCGGGGCTTGACCTCTGGCTATAGCAGTGCGGTGGCCTTGCCCCAAGCCAATGAAAATGAACTGGCCCAGGCTAATGTGAAGCGATTTTCCTTAAGCAAGGGAAATATTTCCATGAAAATTGCTAAGGTAGATGGCCGCACCGGTGAAATTGCTGGCACCTTTGAAAGTGAACAACTCTCCGACGATGACATGGGGGCCCATGAAGCCCACGAAGTCAAAATCCAAGGGGTCTTTTACTCCCGCATTGAACCCGCTGTCTAACAACGGATAGGAGCTAAACATGACGGCGACTCTGCTAGATATTCAGGATCTCAGGGTCGCTTACCCGATTCAACACGGTCTGGCCATCAATTGGGTGGTCGATCGTGTTTCTCTGTCCCTAGGGGCCGGCGATCGCCTCGGTTTAGTCGGGGAATCAGGCTGTGGTAAGTCCACCCTAGGTCGGGCCATTCTCCGGCTATTACCCCCCGGTAGTCAGGTGGAGGGGGAGATTCGGGTGGATCAAACCTCCGTCTTGGATTTGCCGCCCCCCGCATTGCAAAAATTTCGCGGTGAAACCATTGGCCTCGTCTTCCAAGACCCAATGACCCGCCTGAATCCCCTAATGACGGTTAAGCAGCATTGCTTAGATGTCCTGAATGCCCACTGGCCAAAAACGCCGCGATCGCAAAAAGAGAGCAAAATTCGCGAGACCCTGGCAGCCGTCAAAATCCCCCAGGAACGATGTCAGCAATATCCCCATGAATTTAGCGGTGGGATGCGTCAGCGGGTGGCGATCGCCCTGGCCCTGTTATTAGACCCGCGCCTAATCATTGCCGATGAACCGACGACCAGTTTAGATGTCACCATTGCCGCCCAGATTCTGACGGAGTTAACCCGCCTTTGCCAAGAGCGACAAATGGGCCTGTTGCTAATTTCCCATGACCTCGCCCTCATTGGCACCTACTGCGATCGCCTGGGGGTGATGTACCAGGGCAAAATTGTGGAAACGGGCCCGGCCCAAACCATCCTCGATCAGCCGCAACATCCCTACACCCAAAGCCTCCTTGGGGCCGCCCTCCATGTTGATGAGCAATCCCAACCCACCCACCCCCAAAGTCAAACAACGGATCTGAGACCCATCCTCAAACTAGAGCAACTTCAGCGACACTATACCCTTGATACCAACCCGATTCAGCAATGGTTAGGGGGACAACCCCAAGTCATTCGCGCCGTGGATGGGATTGATCTCACCCTGCGATCGGGGGAAACCCTCGGTCTGGTCGGGGAATCCGGTTGTGGTAAAAGTACGCTCTCCCGCTTAATTTTGCAATTAGTTCGCCCCACCGCCGGTCGGGTTGAATTTCTGGGCCAGGATCTCCGTCAATTGGCCCCTGGCCCGCTACGGGAACAACGTCGCCATCTGCAAATGGTGTTTCAGGATCCCCATGCCTGTCTCAATCCACGGATGACCGTGGGCCAAAATCTCCGGGAACCCCTACTCATTCATCGCCTGGCCACTCCCCAGGAGGCGGAGCAACGGGTTCTATCCATGTTGGAGCGGGTGGAGTTGGTTCCCGCCCCAGATTATGCGGCCCGCTATCCCAGGGCCCTATCCGGGGGACAACGGCAACGGGTGGCCATTGCCCGCGCCCTCATTACCCATCCCCAATTAGTGGTGTGTGATGAACCCGTGAGTATGCTAGATGCCCATATTCAAACCCAGATTTTGCAACTCATGCAGGACTTAAAAACCGAATTTGAGCTAACCTACCTGTTTATTACCCATGACTTAGCGGTGGCACGCTTCTTTTGCGATCGCATTGCGGTGATGTATGCCGGCAAGATTGTCGAAATGGGCCCCACCGAAGAAATTTATCGCCAACCCCAGCACAACTATACCCGCACTCTATTGGCAGCGGCTCCCTTACTACAGCGGCAGCAGCCCCGTCTTTGATAGTGAGGCCATGGTCTATCATTTTCTAGAGCATTGTCCAGATGGCAAAGCCTAAATCCCTGTGGCACACTAGGGGAGGCAATCCGAACCCCAGTAAGCATGACCGACTCGGTTAAATCTAGCTCCACACTGACCTTTTCCTGGGTGAAGCATATTGGCGATCTGCCGCAGTCCGACTGGGATGCCCTGGCCCTACCCCTGAAAACCCCCTTTCTGGAATGGGAATGGCTCCATCAGCTAGAGGTTTCCGGGAGTGCAATTCCCCAGGCGGGTTGGCTCCCCCAGCATTTAGTGGCCTGGCGGCAGGAGCGGGGTTCAAACCAAAAACGATTGGTGGCGGCAGCCCCCCTCTACGTTAAGGGCCATAGTCAAGGGGAATTTGTCTTTGATCATCAATGGGCAGAGTTGGCCCATCGCCTCGGTCTGCGCTACTATCCCAAACTGCTGGGCATGACTCCCTTTACCCCCGTGGAAGGCTATCGCTTCTTAATTGCCGAGGGGGAAGATGAGGCGGCCCTCACCCTGCAAATGCTCCAGGTGATTGATCAATTTTGCGATCGCCAGGGACTTTCCGGTTGTCATTTTCTCTACGTGGATCCCCAATGGCGGCCCCTAGCGGAGGCGGGGGGATATTTCCCGTGGCTGCACCATAGCTATATCTGGACGAATCAAAATTACCGCACCTTTGATGACTACTTGCAAGGATTTAATGCCAATCAACGCCGCAATATTAAACGGGAACGGAAGGCTGTGGCGAAGTCGGGTCTGGAGATGCGGGTTCACCAAGGAACTGAGATTAGCCATCACCTATTGAGCCAGATGTATCACTTCTATGGGGATACCTGCGATAAATTTGGTTGGTGGGGGAGTAAATATTTAACCCGTGGTTTTTTTGAGTCCCTTTACGGAGCTTACCGCGATCGCTTGGTGTTAGTGGCAGCCTATCCCCAGGGGGAAACCCATCGTCCCTACGGCATGTCTTTTTGCATTACCAAGGGCGATCGCCTTTATGGCCGCTATTGGGGCAGTTTACAGGAAATTGATTGCCTTCATTTTGAAGCCTGTTACTATCAACCCATTGAATGGGCCATTGACCAGGGAATTCAAGTCTTTGATCCAGGGGCCGGTGGTCGTCACAAAAAACGGCGCGGATTTCCAGCTACGCCCAACCATAGTTTGCACCGCCTCTACGACCCTCGGTTAAGCCAAATTCTCGATCACCATATTGATGATATAAATAGCCAGGAACAGATCATAATTGCGGCAATCAATGCCGATTTACCCTTTCGGCAAATTCCGCAAACAGCGGCGGATAAGTAAACCACGTTATGATTCAGTATGATTATTAGCCTTTGTTGGAATGTGTCCTATGTCTGATGGTGGTCTCAAGCCCAGTGAATCCCCGGAATCCACTCCCCTCAGTTCTCCACCGGCAGAGCACCAGGACGTATGGTGGCTGGAAATTCTCAAAACCCTGGGATTAGCTGCCATTTTAGCCTTTGGCATCCGCACCTTTATTGCAGAAGCCCGCTATATTCCCTCTGGCTCCATGGAACGTACCTTGGAAATTAACGATCGCCTGATTATTGAAAAAATTGGCTATCGCTTCAACCCTCCCCAGCGGGGGGATATTATTGTCTTTAATCCGACCCCGGCCCTGATGGAGGTGGGATTTCGAGATGCCTTTATTAAACGAGTAGTGGGATTACCCGGCGATCGGGTGGCCATTCGCGAAGGGCGGGTCTTTATTAATGATCAACCCCTAGATGAACCCTATTTAGACCCCGCCACCTTTACCGGCATTGATAGTTGCGCCGGAACCCAACCCTACCTGGATCGGCCCCAGACCATTCCTGAGGATAGCTACTTGGTGCTGGGGGATAACCGCAGTAATAGTTACGATGGTCGCTGCTGGGGAATTGTCCCCCGCAATTATATTATTGGCCGCGCCGCTATTCGATTTTGGCCCAACGATCGCTGGGGTTTGATTACCAATGAACTCCCCCATGAACTCCGTGAGTCCCATTCCCCTGAGGGCAATTAATCCTTGCCGGTTTCAACGATCACCACCATTAAAACCGATGTCCTCGTTGTTGGTGGCGGTACTGGGGGTGTGGCCGCAGCCCTACAGTCGGCCCAAATGGGGGCTAAAACCATCCTGGTGAGTGAATTTCCCTGGTTGGGGGGGATGCTAACCAGTGCCGGGGTCGCCGCTCCCGATGGCCATGAATTACGGGCCTGGCAAACGGGCCTGTGGGGGGAATTTTTACGGGCCCTAGAACGGGCCCAACCTGGGGGACTGGATCATTCCTGGGTGAGTTTTTTTAGTTATGATCCTGCTGTTGGTGCCCAAATCTTTGCCGACTGGGTACACAATGAGACCCATTTGCAATGGATCCCTGGCCAGATTCCCCGGCAGGTACTACGCCAGGGAGATCGCATTGGGGGGGTTGTCTTTGATGAGATTCAGATCCAAGCCCAGATTACCCTAGATGGCACGGAACTAGGGGATCTCCTAGCCTTGGCGGATATTCCCCATCGTTGGGGCTGGGAATGGCAATCAGCATTTCAGGAACCCAGTGCCCCCATTGGCCCCAATCACATCACCCAAACCTATCCCGTCCAGGCCCCCACCTGGGTGGTGATTCTCCAAGACTATAATTCCCAAAATGGGGGTTCTCAGGAAGTGGCACCGGAAATTCCACCGTCGCCCCTGTGGGATGAACAAAAATTTAAGGGGGCTTGGGATGCCTATGGCCCAGAACAGTTTATGAACTATGGTCGCTTGCCCGGCGATCGCTTTATGATCAATTGGCCCCACCAAGGCAATGACTACGGCCAGGATTTAGATCGCCTCGTGGAATCCCCGCAAAAACGTCGGGAATTTTTCCAAGAAGCCCGTTGGCATAGTCAGGATTTTGCCCGCTACATTCAAATCCAATTGGGGCAAACTCAACTGGGGCGACGCTATGGCTTGGCCACTGGGGTGTTTCCAACTGGCTCTGGGGATATTGGCGGCGGTGCCTTTGCCCTCCATCCCTATTTTCGGGAAAGTCGGCGGCTTATTGGTGTGACCACCCTGACGGAGTGGGATATTTTGCCCCAGGAGACGGGCCGCATTGCCCCCCTACCCAGGGATGAGATGGGTCAATACACGGGTGTGGCGATCGCCAACTACGCCAACGACCATCACTATCCAGGGTTTGATTTTAAGCTGGCCCCTAAATCCATTCGTTGGGGGGGACGCTGGACGGGAACCCCCTTTGTGATTCCCCATACCTGTTTAATTCCCGCCGGAATTGAAGGGTTTCTGGTGTGCGACAAAAATATTTCCGTATCCCACATTGCCAATGGAGCCACACGGCTGCAACCGGCGGTCTTAGGGATTGGCCAGGCTGCCGGCCTCTTGGCCGCAATAGCGGTGTTAAACAACCAGTCCGTCCATGACGTGCCAGTGCAGGCCCTGCAACGCCAACTAATCCAAACTTGCCAACAAACCATTTTTCCCTTTTTCAATCTCACCCCCAGTCATCCCCAGTGGCGATCGCAGCAGGAATTTTATCTGAATGGGTTTGCAAACCTAGAGATTCCCCTTTCCGGCGATATTCCCCTCCAGGAAGCGGATGAACCACCAGCCGATCCTTGCCTAGGTGAATTTTCCGGTCGATTTTGCCGCAAAGCGACCCAGGACTATTACCTGGAAACTGGGAACCTAGAAACAGAGAAACAACCATGGCAACTTGTTACTCTGCGACCGGATGTGGATATTGAGTTAAGTACCCTGAGAGATGGCAGGATGATCACCCTAAAGGGCATTGCCAATCCCTCAGGAAACTGGATCCGGGTTGAATTAATTTTGAAAAAATAACTATTAGCAGCAGCCACAACCTTGATGACCACAGGATTCTTTGTTGGGATGCCCTTTCCCACAGGCTTCAGAACAGTAGGCTTTGCCCTCTACCATCACCGCCTCTGAGATCGTGACAATGCAGAGACAATCGGGACAGGCACATTTCATTTGCGTTACGGTGGCCATGGGTTTAACCTCAATTTAACAGTGAATGATTTTGGGGAGTTACTCCCTTTGCTCTATTGTCATAATACTTGAACAACTATTCAGATGTCAATATCCAAACCTGTGCCCTCGTCACCCCCATCTCCTGAAAATCTTGATAATGATCTGAAGCACCCCCTAAATCCAGATGTCGGCCTGGGTCTTGGGGCTAATGTGTTACCCACAGAGAAAGCCCAGCGGATGGCTGAATTTTTTGGACTTTTAGCGGATCCCAATCGACTCCGCATTCTTTCGGTTTTGGCCCGCAATGAATTATGTGTGGGGGACTTAGCGATCGCCCTGGGTATGAGTGAGTCAGCGGTATCCCACCAACTCCGCACCCTGAAAAGTTTGCGCCTAGTAAATTACCGTCGCCAGGGCCGTCATATTTTCTATCAACTCCTAGACCACCACGTTCTCGCCCTCTACCAATCCGTAGCGGAACACCTAGATGAAATTGAGGAGTAGGGCGATCGCCGGCAAATCAATTACTCCTGATCTAAAAGCTCCTTCTTGGCCTCCGCTGGAGTAAGGAGTTGGCCATCCACTTCAATGAGCAACACATCCTCAGAATTATTGATGGTGTTTTCAATGGAGGGGTTGATGACATTGGCCTGATTTTGCTGATTAAAGCGCATTTGCTCCTGCAAGAGTTGATCACCGCGGCCAAATCCCATGCCACTGGTGGGTAGCACCGGGTTAAAAATGGGTGGAAATGGGGTAGCGATCGCCGTCAATGTTGCCGGGCCAGCAAACAACCCTAGGGCAATGGCCAGAGATGGAACAGCTTTCATAATAAATTCCGAACTCTATACTTACCATTGTAGGAGACGCAAATATGAATCAACTTACGGGGGAAAACGTTACACATAAGTTTATGGCAGCAAATTTATTTCGGGGTAGGGTTTACTCTTTCGGTTTGGGGATTGCCCTAGGGGTTCAATGTTTCAGTTTTTTGCCCGTTCCGGCGATCGCCCGTCCCCCGCAGCTAGAACCCACGGAAACCGAGGAGGTGATGGTGGCCGCATCCCACCCCTTGGCCACGGCGGCGGGGGTGAAAATTTTGGCCCAGGGGGGAAATGCCATTGATGGGGCGATCGCGACGGCCCTAGCTATTTCCGTTGTCCAACCCTATTCCGCTGGTCTGGGGGGTGGTGGCTTTGCCCTGGTATTTCTGAATCAGGAGCAACAGGTACGGGCCCTAGATTTTCGGGAACGGGCCCCTTTAGGGGCGGGGCCGGATATGTATCTGGATGATCACGGTGAGGTGATGCCCCGGGCCAGTTTGGATGGGTACCGAGCCGTGGCCACCCCCGGAACGATCGCTGGTTTGGCGGAACTACATCGTCAGTATGGTGAATTACCCTGGGCGGATCTGGTGCAACCGGCCCTTGACTATGCCCAGCAGGGATTTATCATCAATGAAACATTTCACCGCATGCTCCAGTGGCGATGGCCAGCTTTAAGGGCTAACCCTGAAGCCGCGGCCCTATTGAGCTACCAGGGACGACCGCTGACGGTGGGCGATCGCTTCCAGCAGCCAGATTTAGCCAAAACCCTAGGGGCGATCGCCGCGAATCCCCAGGTATTTTATCAGGGCTGGATTGGCGAAGCATTGGTAACGGATATGGCCCAACATCAGGGACTCATTACCCTCCGGGACTTGCAGGAGTATCGTCCGGTTTGGCGATCGCCCCTGTGTGGAACGTTTCTGGAACTAGAGGTTTGCTCCATGCCACCCCCCTCCTCCGGCGGAGTCGCCCTCATCCAAATGCTGAACCTATTGGCTAAATTAGATATTCAACAGAACCTTCAATATCAATCCGCCAGCGATCGCGGCCATGCCCTAGCTGCCGTCATGCAAATTGCCTACGGAGATCGGGCCGTTTACCTGGGGGATAGTGATTTTGTGCCCGTCCCCGTCACCGTTTTGACCAGCCTTGACTACGCCGCAGAGCGAGTCAAAGAAATTCCCCGCCGCCAAAGCCGTTCCCAGGCTCAGGTGAGGCCGGCCTCTCCCCAACTGATACAGTCCCTAGAGCAACGCCAGGAATCCACGAATACAAGCCACCTCACCGTAGTCGATCGCCACCGCAATGCCGTCAGTTTAACGTTTACCTTAAATGGCCCCTTTGGCTCTGGGGTTGTCGTGCCCGGTACTGGCATTTTCTTAAATAATGAAATGGATGATTTTGCCGCCGCTGCGGATAGCCCCAATCTGTTTGGTTTAGTGGGAACTACCCCATCTGCGGCCCAACCCCTGGCCAATGCCATCGCTCCCGGCAAGCGGCCCCTGTCCAGTATGTCTCCCACCATCGTCCGTGAAAAGGGAGAGCTACGTTATGCCCTCGGTTCCCCAGGGGGTAGTCGGATTATTAGCACCGTATTACAAATTTTACTCAGCCTAGAATTAGACCAAGCCAATGCCCTAGAGGCGGTGACAGCACCCCGCATTCACCATCAATGGCAGCCGGATACCCTTTTTGTGGAATCGGATATTTCCCAAGCCCAGATTCAGGACTGGTCGAAGTGGGGGTATTCGCTTCAGGAGCAGGGTCGTTGGGGGAATGCCAATGTGATTCGGGTTTTGCCCGATGGTCGTTTGCAAGGGGCTACGGATCCCCGGGGCAATGGAGCCGCCGCTGGTTTTTAATGTTTAGCAATGTCTAGGTAATTTCCAGGTAATGTAATGCCCAAGAACATGGATAGGTGCAACGTAGGTTGGCTTACCAGAGTTTGCGAGATTTCCCGGCCAGGCGATCGATGGTGCGAAAATCCTTTTCTGTTTCCACCCAGAGATTACGATTTTCCGGGTCTGCCCGTAGGGCCTGATTCAAAAAGTCGCGGGCATCATCAAACTGGCGATCGCGAATGAGTTGTTTTGCCCAACATTGATAGGTAACAGCTTGCCACTGCCGGATTTCTGGATCCTGGGGTAATCGCTCCACCAGACCCTCAATGAGACTAATGGCACGGGTATAGCAACGATATTTAAGGAGTTCCTGAAGTTGGCGATAGGTGACTTGCTTCAATTGCAAATCTAGGTTGCTGAGGTCAGGGGGGGGCGGGGGAGCAGGGGGAGCATCAACATTCACCTCTGGTTCAACCGATGTCGAGCGAAACGTGGGCAGTACCCGCACCAGTTGTTGGTAGGCCTGATTCAGACGGATAAACTTTTCATGGGCCGCGCGATCGCCAGGATTAATATCGGGATGATAGCGACGTGCTAGACGGCGATAGGACGACTTAACCTGTGCTAATGTTGCTCTTTCATCTAATTCTAATAATTGATAGCACTCAGAAAGATTCATAGGCAGCAGATCAATGGCAACGGATTAAGGGCAATCACTGTATGTACTATGGACTATTTTTAATCTGACCACCACCAATGCCGGAGTTTCACGCTCTATTCAATAGCTACCTAGGCTCGGCGATCGCCCCGTTCCCTACATCCCCATGATCGAATAGCCGGAATCCACGTAGATGATTTGCCCAGTAATACCACTGGATAGATCACTGGCTAAAAAAGCTGCGGTGTTACCCACTTCCGTTTGACTCACCGTGCGCCGCAGGGGGGCCGTTGCTTCTACGTGATGAATCATGTCCAAAATACCCCCCACAGCGGAGGAGGCTAAAGTCCGAATCGGCCCTGCCGAAATACCATTGACGCGAATATTTGCGGGGCCCATTTCTGCTGCCAAATAGCGAACATTCATTTCTAGGGCAGCCTTGGCAATTCCCATGACATTGTAGTTGGGAACTACGCGCACCCCTCCTAAATAGGTGAGTGTGACAATTGAACCACCATTGGTCATCAGCGGTTTGGCGGCAGCCCCCAGGCTCACCAACGAGTAGGCACTCACATCCAGGGCTAAGTTAAATCCCTCAAGGGATACTTGACTAAAATCCCCACTCAAATCATCCCGCTGGGCAAAGGCCAAGCAATGAATTAAGCAATCTAGACCACCCCACTTCTCCTGAATCGCTGCAAATCCTTCTTTAATCAGGTTGGGTTGTTGGACATCCAAAGGCAACAGGAGGGAGGGATTGAGGGGAGCGGTCAGATCTTCAACTTTTTGCTTGAGCTTGCCTTTTTCATCGGGTAAGTAGGTAATCGCCAGTTCAGCCCCCGCCTGATGGAGTTGTTGGGCAATGCCCCAGGCAATGGAGCGATTATTTGCAATGCCGGTAACGAGGGCGCGTTTACCCGTAAGGTTTAGCATAGATAATATTTCCAAGGATAATCTAGCCTTCCTATTCTACGTTGTCGTTGTTTCAGACCACTATGCTGGCGGCGAAACTGAGTTTTTAACTCCAGTGGTCTGAGTCCATAGTCCAAACATCAAACTTCCAGACATGAGCAACCCGCTGTGCTAGATGTCTTTGCCTATGCACTAAGTATCTGGATTTTATTACTCGGCCAAGATATTTTGAGTCAACCCGCACACGCTTTGCTGTTAAGCCTTTTTTTATTGGATATGTGTTTAGTTATTTATACTCCTACTCACGTTTCCTAACATTGCCTATCGTGGCTGTTACTGCTCAGTGATTGATCGCTACCCGCCTAAATTTCTGAAGCATTTGTAACCACATCAAAATCAACATCTAATACATCAAAGTGCTGCTGACCACAATAAATCTTTGCGCCTTCACCGACTCGTAACTCTAACTGTTCTTTCGTGCCTTTTGTTTCTCGAATGAGGTAAAGTTTTTGTTCATCTTCAGAGACTTGTTTGACGATCGCCCAATCAGGGTTGTAAGTGCCAAGCGGAGTTTGGACTTTAAACCAGGGTGGAAGTTTGATAAACAATTTAATGTCTTCTCGCCCATCTAAAATTTCAGCAAATTGCCGTTCTATATCAGATTGACACTCGATCGCGTCATAGATTGAGTGATTGACGGATAACATATTGTCAATAAAGCCTGAAATTTCCTTGTCTTCAAACAGACGCATCTCATACTCTTCTCCGGCAATGCGTTCATACTTGATACCGTTGACCATTAACTGCTGCATAGTAAAACGGATTGCACGGGTTGCGAGATCAAGAAATTGCTGGGGATTGATAAATATATCTGACAAGCGATCGGACTTTAGCAGAATGCTGGAAAGCGTTTCACGGGTTAACTCTGTTTCGCGTTGTAGATAGCTGATTAAATCAGGAATAGTAGAAATTGTAGATTCTGTTCTGCTACTGGTGACAGACAAAAGCTGTGAAGTAATTCCTGTTTTTTCGTAACCCAGTGCCACCTTTTCTAAACGGATCTGAGGAGCAGTAATGGCAGGCATTTGATTGATTTGTCTGGCTGCATCGCCAATCAATGTCTGAGTATCGTATTCCACAGAGTAACGGGTTTTATGCTTAATCCGTTCCCAAAGTTTTAGAAAATCAGTGTTTTCTCTCCATTTGGGAATGAGGTTAGCTGTTTGGCGATCGCGGTTGTTTTTAATCCGTCCTTCAAATTTCACACCACAATCTTCTTCAATTTCAGTTTGTAAGGCACGAGCGAAGTCAGCATAACTTTCATTGGCGATCACAGTTAAGCGATTAATGGTTGGGTCAAAGACACGGATTCCAGTTGTATCTACAGGTAAGCGTAATCCTCGACCGATCGTTTGTCGCCGCTCAACTTTTGATTGCACTTCTCGCAGCATACAAATTTGAAAAACATTGGGATTATCCCAGCCTTCTCGTAATGCTGAATGGCTGAAGATAAAACGCAGTGGCTCTGTGGGCGACAATAGCCGCTCTTTATCTTTCATGATTAGCTCATAGGCTGTATCATCTGCCACAGTTGAACCACTGGTGTCTTTAGCGTTGCCCTGCCGATCTTCGGCAAAGTAACCATTGTGAATCTCTTCAACCGCAGGGAGAGCGAGATTTTGGTAGCGGGGGAGTTGAGAAAGTTCCTGGTAAATTTCAATAAACCACTGACGAAGTTTGCCATCCGTTGCCGCATAATTCGCAACCCGATCAATGAAAAACAGCGATAAGACTTTTAACGGACGATCAGGAAGCTGCCGTTTAACTGCCAATTCTTTATCTAAATGTTCTTTGATAGTTTCTCTGATTTGAGCTTTCATCAAATCATCACCATAGTTGCCAATGGTTTCCCCGATGTTTAGGCTAACCCCATTCGTGAAAGAGATATATCCAAAACCTGCATCAATGCAGTCAACAACATAACGCCTGTAAAGTTCTCGACCACCGGATAACTCATAGAGGTCAACGCCATTTTTGCTAATGGATACAGTTTTACGAGTGGGAGAGTTTTGTTTTTGTATATCGATCGCGAGTTTCGCTGTAATCTTCGTTTTGGTGGCTTTAATGGATTCTAAATAAACGTAGGGCTGGTTAAAACTATTTTCCTCAAGGGCAGAGGTAACGGTAATTTGTTTCACCAATTTCATATCATAGGCTTTTACTGGATCAAGTCTATAGAGTAAGTTATATAAGTTTTTGTGGGTTGCAGAATAACGTAATGTGCAGAGTGGGTTCAGGCTGGCGATCGCTTCCTTCGCTTTGTCTGACTCCATGTTTTGCGGTTCATCCAAAATCACAATTGGATTTGTGGCTTGAATAAATTCAATGGGGCGATGTCCCGATAATCCATCGAGTTCTTTATGGATGACGCTAATATCTTTTTTATTAAAGGCATCAATGTTAATCACAAGAATCTGCAATTGATTCGAGTTAGCAAATTGCCGCAAATTAGAGACTCGCTTAGAATTGTAAACCCAGTAATCAAATGGCTGATTTCCATAGAGGTTTTGAAAATGCTCTTTGGTAATCTCTAGGTTTTTCAGCACCCCTTCCCGAATGGGCACACTGGGTACAACAATGATGAATTTAGTAAACCCATAACGGGCATTGAGTTCATGAATGGTTCGCAGGTAAACATAGGTTTTTCCTGTGCCTGTCTCCATTTCAATGGAGAAGTTCATCCCCTGTTGAAGCGGTATATCTACTCCGGGTTGTACAAGTGCAATCCCATGACGTTTTTGAACAGTTTGAACATTTGCCAGAATTTCGCCTAGTGATAGCTCTAGTTGGTTGCCAAACCCCATCTCGGTCATTGCGCCACTAAAACCGATGCCTAAACTGGTTTCAAATTGTCCCCCTGCCAAGGGTTGACCGTCAAACACATCAACGACTGCGTTAACGGCATCCAGTTGATATTGTTGTTGGCTGTCGAATTGGATTTTCATGGTTCTTCAGTAGCAGTGATAGTTTCTAACACGGTAATCAATTCTGGTAGAGCAAGCTGAATCGTATCCCAAATAATCTCAATGTCTAGGTCATCATATTCATGAATTAGACGGTTTCGCATTCCAATAACTTTAGACCAAGGAATAGTCGAAATTGAAGCTTGAGTTTCAGGAGAAATTCTTCGAGCAGCTTCTCCAATGATTTCAAATTGACGAGTAACCGCAGCTTGACGCATTAAATCAAGTTCAAATGTTTCCCAGTCAACTCCAGCAACAAAGTCTTGAGCCAACTTTGCAGCATTCAGCATATCTCTTAGATAATTTGGCTCACGCGGCAGCATAAATGACTTTGGCAGAGTTAAGAATGGCTTGACGGCGTAAATAGTTTTGACTGCGTTCAATTCCTCGACGGCTCACTAAATCAACCTTTCTTTGAAATATCTTTTGAATATCCTCTTCCATATCCACTAAATCAAACAGTGTCCAATGGGTATCATGGGCGAAGGAAACCAGCACATCAATATCACTGCTTTCTAGGCGAAAATCATCTCGCAGAATAGAACCAAATAAAGCAAACTCGGTAATTTTCCAATGCTGGCAGAACTCAGCAATTTTCTCGTAATCGATTGGAATTTGTGCTTTTACCGCTTGAATATTTTGCATAGCTACACCGTCCTGAACTTAATATCATGGTCACGCATTTGCAACTGGGTGTTGGTTTTTAGCTGGTCATTACCTCGAAATGAAGAATCCAGGCTAATGAATTGCTTGGGCTTGGGCTGATAGGTGAGGATTTGCCGAACAGTCTCTTCTAAAATCTCGTATTCTAGGCAGATAAATAGCTCCTGGTCTTCAATGGCGTAAATTTCCTGTCCGGCAATCTCTAGCTTTTCAACCTTGGCCGTTAATGGGAATCCAGCTTTAAGCAAAATCTCATACAGCATTCCTAGTTTTGTCGTACCTGGACGAATGTTTTCTGCAAACTCTTGAAGCAATATGCTTAATTGCTCAACATTCTGCGGTGCAGTACCATCCCAAATTTTGAAATTGCTTTCAGTCAGTGTGAAAACTTTGAAACCGCGATCGTGTTGCCCTACACCATTTAGATCTAGATCACCATTTCTTGTCTCATCAAGATTTGCGATCGCACTATGAATACGTGCCTTGCCAATATCTGCAATAGTTTTAAGCTTCGTTTCTGCTATTGGTAAATATTCAGGTAATTGAACACAGATAAATCGTCGGTTTCCACCATCTTCTTTGTTTTGTTTTAAGACAGCATGAGCGGTAGACGCACTCCCTGAAAAGAAATCTAGAACTAAATCATTCGCCAAGGGTGTTGTTGCTAACTGTAAAATTCGTTGAATTAAGCGCGTAGGCTTTACAGTATCCAAAACATTATCAGTGTTTTCAAATTGAACGAACTCAACAAGCTCTTTCTTTGCCTCTTGAGTATGTCCAACATCACTATATTTCCAAAGCGTTTGAGGTACAATCCCTTGTTTAACCTCTGAGAGAAAGCGTTTAAGCCGAGGCATACTATCACCGTCTTCTCCCCACCAGATACGTTTATCCTGCTCGAGTTCAAGAAACTTTTCATATCGAATTGCCCAATATCTCCCTCTCGGCGGCACAAAAGTTTTACCACTTGGGCTTCTTACTTCATACTGACCATCAGCGTAAAAATTTCTAGCTGTTAGATCACCCGAACTCCAAACGTCTCTTGGATCATTATCTGGGTTTGAGTATCGGGCGTTTGCTTCTTCAGTTCGAGCCAATAAATTAGGCAACCATACTTCTGAATTTCTGACATAAACGATAATGTAATCGTGATCCTCTGAAAAATGACGCGCAGAATTTTTAGGTGAAAATACTTTTTGCCAAATAACTGATGCTATGAAGTTTTCTTCCCCAAATATCTCGTTCATTAAGGCTCTTAAATTATGTACCTCATGATCGTCAATACTGACAAAAATCACTCCATCTTCCTTTAATAAGTTTCGAGCCAGAAACAGGCGAGGGTACATCATATTCAGCCACTTAGAATGAAACCGTCCATTGGTCTCCGTATTTGTGGTTAGCTTAATACCCTCACCATTTTTTTGTCCCGAATACCGCAGATAATCTTCTAACCCTTCCCGAAAATTATCAGGATAGATAAACTCCTTTCCGGTGTTGTAGGGCGGATCAATATAAATCATCTTGATCTGGTTGTGGTAGCTCTTTTGCAGCAGCTTCAACACCTCCAGATTGTCACCCTCAATAAAGATATTTTCCGTCGTCTCAAAATTAACCGACTCCTCCGGTACAGGAGTCAGCGTTCCCACACTTTGCGCTTGCAGATTCCGAATTGCCTCACTCTTGCCCGCCCAAGACAACCCATACCGCTCACGTCCCTCCTCAATCGACTCCCCTAAGGCCTGCTTTAGCCGCTCAAAATCAACCTTGCCCTCAGCAAATACCTCCGGGAAGAGTTCTCGCAGGGCCGCGATCTTGTCGTCCAGCATATTTTGGGATGTCAACGGTAGTCTGTCTTCAGTCATTGCCTTAGATAAAACACCTTGATAACTTTTGCAGTATACTTCGATTTTTTCTCAAAAACGATGACCGCCTTTATATTGGCTGGTTTGTGTCAACATGATCCCCATGCTCCCTGCAACAAACACCTAGCCTGTTAAAGTTCCAAAGGGAAAAAATTGATCGATAGGGAAATTAGGTTTCAGGTTTCCGAGGAGCTAGATTGACCTGGGGTAGGTGCTAAAAAGCCGATCATTGTCCCTAAAGTAAATCCAGCAATATTGCGAACTAGGGGGAGCCACTCGGCGGTGCGAATGACCACAGGGCCAATACCAAAGGCGAAGAATAGCATTCCCCAAAGGGGCGAAAAAAGCAAGGCCCACTTCCAGGATATCCATTGATCACTACGGCGGGGCCGGGCAGCAAAGCCAAAAATTAAACCACCAAAGATGGATGTCACCAAGGTTAAGACCCATTGCTCCTTCGGCAAACCGGGAACCGCTCGACATCCAGATCGCTCCAGACAGGTTTCGATCGCCGCTAATGATTGTAAAATTGCCTGATCTTCGCCATTGTCACGGACAAAATACTGATTGCCAAAGCGGGTCTGTAGCTCTACCCAAAAGGTGCGTTGCAGCACCCGATAGACCGCATCCCCCACGTTGAAATTTAGGATATTGCCTCCACGGGAATCGGCTACCAAAAGAACACTGCGATCATCCAGTTGCCAAAAGTCCTTGACCGCTAAACCAGGGGTGCGATCGTACTGGGTTAAGACCCGTAATTTCCAGCCCGTCTTCGCCTCAAAGGTGGTTAGTTCGGTTTCGAGGCGATCCTGTTGAATGGGGGTGAGAATTTTAGCCAGATCAACGATCGCCGTGGGTTGAGTTGGCAATAATTCCGGGTTATCAAAGGCGTGGGCAGAGGCAGGGGCGATCGCCATTATCGAGAAAATACAAACCCCAAGACAGAGTATTAATCCCAGGGATTTAAAATATTTCTGAGAAATTTTTTTAAGCATTTTTCTAAAATGAGGGGAAGTTTATCAGGTTTGTTTACTTATCTTAATATATAGGCCGGATATATTCTCTTCCATCGGCGAACTGCCGACAAATTTGCTACAGTCTGCTACAAATCTACAAAAACAAATCTACAAATATTGACGTACCTCCGCCGGGGTACCTTGGGCAACAATTTGTCCCTGATGCATAAGAATCGCACCATCGGCCTGATCCAGTTCTTCAAGGCGGTGAGTGACCCAAAGGGCCGTCATCCGTTCCTGATTCACCAGTTGGCGCACATAGGTCAAAAGCTCCTGCTGGCTATCGGGATCCAACAGGGCCGTAGGTTCATCTAAAAGTAAAACTTTGCACTGGCGGGCGATCGCCCCAGCAATGGCCACCCGTTGTTTTTGGCCGCCACTCAAGGCATAGATCGGTCGTCGTTCCAGACCTTGCAGATTCACGGCAGTTAGGGCCATGCCCACCCGTTGGCGTAACTCAGGATAGGATAACTTCTCCGTAGCTAAACCAAAGGCAATATCCGACCCCACACTGGGCATCACCAACTGATGATCGGGGTTTTGGAAGACAAAGCCAATGGGCTGGGCCACCTCAATCGTGCCTGATTCTGGTTCCAGCAACCCGGAGAGGAGCCGCACTAGGGTTGATTTGCCACTGCCATTGGCCCCTAAGAGCATCCATAGCTGCCCCTGGGGAATGGAGAGCGATAGATCCCGCAATAGAGACTGCTGGGGAGACCAGCCAAAGGTGAGATGATTCAACGCAATGGCGGCCGGCATTCAAGGTTTTCCTACTAAATTCGTTCTAGCTACTGGTCTGTTGAACCAATTGGGCAAAAAATCCGCCCCGACTTGTCACCGTATCACCCGCATCCTTATCGGTGAGTTGCACCGCAATGATTTCTTTCGTCGAGATTGCAACCTTTTTATCGGTTTGGCGATCGCAGGTTAATTCCATGACCTGGGGAGAACCCGCTTTCATGGCATCCATAAGTTGTTGGTACAAGGCTTGGGCCGCCTCCGCCTCTTTTCGATCAACCCCCAAGGGTAGAGGCACATTTTTTAAGACAATATCAATGGTAAACATAACCTTAGGATTTAGAAATATCTCCACTAAAGGGTTGGGCCCCCACGGACGGAAAATGATCGGAACTGGGACTAAACAATTCTAAAATTCCTTGGGCAAGGAAAGCAAATCCACTGGGCTTGGCCTTGATTTCGGCGATCGCTGTAGTTACATGATCTTCGTCAAACTCGTGGCCATGTTCTTTCCCTAAATTCACAAGATCCCCAGGGGAACTCACGTTTTTTAGCTGGTCTTGCAACGGCTCTTTTTCGGAAGCCAGCCGCAAAAAGCCAATAAAGTTTTCCTTAGACATAAATTAATGCCCCATGACTGAAACCAACTGCAAAACCACCCTTAGACCAATGGCTAAAAATCGACCGGAGTCTAGAGGTACTCCCGTACTGAGTGGTTCACACTGATAAAGGTTATGCGTATACTGAAAATCCTATCACAACAAAGGTATAGGGCAGATGGAACTAATGGGGGAATTGCCACGTCATGGAAGAGTGACACTATTGAGTAATCATGGAATGGTATAAACGATGACCATGAACAGAACTCTACAACAGTTAAGGATGACTTACATGACACACCTTGCCCTCCCTATTTTGGCCGGACTTGTTGCCCTAGGTACCATGGCATTTTGGTTCATTGCCCAGCCAAGGATAACCACAACCCTGGACGACCAAAACCCGAACCCCACAGAAACACTGATTGCCGATGCCCCACCCCCAGAAAACGAAGGTACTCCGCCCTTCCGCAGCTAAGGATGGAGACAACATCTCAGCAGGCAATTTATATGTGTGGCTGAGTATTGAGTTTTATTGAGAAGATTCAGGGTTTTGTTACATCTATTGTGCCAGAGCAAAAAATAAACCTGCCACCCAGTAAACTAAAGAGAGAAAGTAACTGATTAGGGTTTTCAGCCCTAGTCCCTACCTTTGGCCTCAATTTTTGAACGTATTCGGGAGGGGATATGCCAACCCTACATGCAACCATTCATAGGGATGTCGATCATCTGACGGCAACCGATGTGGCGGCCTTGGCTGAACGGCTCGATGAAGACGATTATGATACCCCCTTTGCCGCCCTCGATGATTGGCATTTATTGCGATCGCTGGCGTTTCAACGTCCAGAATTAGCCGCACCCTACCTCCATCTCCTTGACTTGGAAGCCTTTGACGAAGCCTAGGGACATACCCATTGCTTCATCGTTGCCCCAATCCACTATTCTCATGGGAATTGGCGGGGGTATTGCCGCCTATAAGGTGTGTCAGGTCATCTCTAGTCTGGCCAAGGAGGGGCATCAGGTTCAGAGTATTTTAACCAAGACCGCCCAGGCCTTTATCACCCCTTTAACGATTTCCACCCTCTGTCGTCGGCCCGTTCTCACCGATGAGGACTTCTGGCAACCCCAAGCAGCCCGGCCCCTCCATATTCAGTTAGGGGAAGAGGCCCAAATCATCGTGATTGCCCCCCTCACGGCCCATACCCTTGGCAAACTCGTCCAGGGCCTAGCGGACGACCTGCTCACCAGTACGGTTCTAGCCTCCACCTGTCCAATTTTAGTGGCTCCGGCCATGAATACGGTCATGTGGCAGCAGGCAATTATCCAGGAAAACTGGCAGAAGCTCCAGAAAAATTCGCGGTACTCTGCCTTAAATCCAGAATCAGGCCGCCTCGCCTGCGATACGGTGGGGGTGGGCCGGATGGCAGAGCCGGAGGACATTCTAGCTTATATTGACTCTCTCCTTTACACCAAGGGACAGCGGGATTTATCATGCCACCGAATCCTGATTACGGCGGGGGGAACACGGGAATATTTGGATCCAGCACGGTTTATCGGTAATCCAGCCAGTGGCAAAATGGGGATTGCCTTAGCTCAAGCTGCCCACCATCGAGGGGCCGAAGTGCGACTCATCCATGGGCCGTTGCAGATTCCTTTGCCCAGTGGAATTGAGGCGATCGCTGTGACATCGGGGCAAGAGATGTATGATGCGGTTCTAGACCATTGGCCAGAGAGTGACGTACTAGTGATGGCGGCGGCGGTGGGGGATGTGCAGCCGGAAAACTATTCATCCACAAAAGTGCCGAAACAAATGTTACCCCAATCTTTGCCGTTGAAAGCCGTACCGGATATTTTGCAGAGGGTGAGTCAATGCCGGCAATGGGATCAAAAAATTATTGGTTTTGCGGCGCAAACGGGGAATATTATCACAGCGGCCAAGGAAAAACTCATCCAAAAAAATCTTGATATGATTGTGGCCAACCCCATTGATCAACCGGGAATTGGCTTTGGTGCGAGGGATAATGAAGCGGTGTTGATGGATCAGTCGGGCCGCTGTCAGGAGGTGAGCCGTTGTTCTAAGTTGCATTTAGCCCATCAGATTTTTGATTTTTTCCGTGCTACCTGACGGTCTTACTTCCAGAACCGGGCAAATCATCCAAGCCCAAACTCCTAGAAATCATGACAAAACAACAAATAGTAGAATTCCTCACCGAGCAGTTCACCGAAATCCGAGATTGCTTTGGTGTTCAACGGCTCGCCTTATTTGGCTCAACCGTCCGCGACGAAGCTCAACCCGGTAGCGACATAGACATCTTAGTAGAATTTGAAGGTAAGGCCGACTCCAGCCGTTATTTTGGTCTACTCTTCTACTTAGAAGACAAACTAGGTTGCCCACTCGATCTAGTGACCGACAAAGCTCTGCGCCCTGAACTTCGCCCCTTTATAGAAAAAGATGCTATCTATGTCCCGTGAGTGGCGTTTTTACCTGAATGATATGATTGATTTTGCCCAACGGGTGCTGGAATACACAGACGGCTACACCCAAGCAGAATTCGAGCAAAATCGCCACACCTATATTCCACAGTTACTTGATGACCTGCGGCAGTTAAAATGACCTAATCCCAAAGTAATATCATCCTCCTCCAGACACCGACCCTAGCGGGTGCGATACTGTGCCTTTATACCTCATATCCATGATTCCCGCCCGTGCCTGCGATTCAACCTTTACCCGAAACTGTACAACGAGCGATCGCCGCTGGAGAAGTGATTAGCTCCCTGGGAGCAGCGGTTCAAGAACTGGTGGAAAATGCCCTAGATGCCCAGGCCCAACGCATTCAACTCAATATCTGTCCCCAAACCTGGTCTGTGGAAATCACCGATAATGGCTGCGGGATGGCGAAGCAGGATTTGCAGCGGGCGGCCTTGCCCTACACCACCAGCAAAATTCATGGGGCTGAGGATCTATACGCAGTAACTACCCTGGGTTTTCGCGGTGAAGCTCTCCATAGTCTGGCCCAAGTTGGCCAATTGGTGATTTGCAGTCGTACACAGGCCTCTGAGAATGGTTGGCGAGGGGTCTATAATTCCCAGGGGGAGGTGGTGGAGTTGATCCCCCAGGCCATGGCCGTGGGAACCCATGTCACGGTTCATCATCTTTTTCGGGACTGGCCCCATCGTCGTCAAAAGGATGTCAAGGGATTACACACCCTGATCCAAACCCTAACCCTCTTTCATCCCCAAGTTACCTGGCAAATTCAACGGTGTGGCCGGCCGTGGCTGAATCTGCCCCCTAGTCACCACCTGGGCGATCGCCTACTGCAACTGTTACCCCGTCTCTATCCTGAAGATATTGCTCATGGCTGCTACGGGGGGTTAGACCTGGTGGTTGGTTTGCCCGATCGCTACCATCGCCATCGCCCTGATTGGCTATTTGTGGGTATCAATGGTCGCCCGATTCGCCTACTGGGAGAAGCTTCCGAAGATTTTCAGCACACGTTTATCCAAGCCTTTGCCCAAACTTTACCCCGCCATCGCTATCCCCTAGGGGTGGCCCATTTCCGCTTGCCACCGGAACAGTTGGATTGGCACTGTCACCCCAATAAACGGGAGGTGTATGTGGAATCCCCCGGGCAATTAAAAGAGAACTTGACCCAGGCAATTCGGGCCCTCTTGCAGGAAGAGCCTGGCTCCCTCCGTCCTTGGAATTCCCATGAATCCCAGTTAACTTCTACCTCCGGCAGTCAGGCTTCCCAGGCATACCAACTCTTAAAAGTTGCTGAATCCGGCGATCGCTACCGTACCATTGCCGATTCCACCGATGCCCGTTCCCCCTCGGGCCGTCCCCGCCCGGAAACTCCAGTGAAGGCTCTAGCCCAAGTCCATCAAACCTATATTTTGGCGGAACATCCCCAGGGATTATGGCTGGTGGAGCAGCATATTGCCCATGAGCGGGTTCTCTATGAAGAAATTGAGGCGGATTGGCAAACCGTCCCCCTAGACCCGCCGATCATGCTGGAGCAGTTGACCACCTCCCAACTGGCTCAACTTCAGGCCTTGGATTTAGTCGTGGAACCCTTTGGTTCTCAGGTTTGGGTGGTTCGCAGTGCCCCGGCTCTTTTAGCTCAACGGGATGATGTGGCGGCAGCGTTGCTGGAATTAAGTCTGGCGGGAAACCTGACGGCGGCAAAGGTGGCGATCGCCTGTCGCAGTGCCATTCGCAATGGAACACCCCTCACCATCCAGGAGATGCAACGGCTATTGGATCAATGGCGATCCACCCAACATCCCCGCACCTGTCCCCACGGCCGGCCCATTTGTCTACGCCTAGAAGAATCCTCCCTGTCCCGATTTTTCCGACGGCATTGGGTGATTGGCAAAAGCCATGGGATTTAAGGTTCTCCTTGGGAGAGGGTCTGAAGATTGGGACAGCGTTGGTGATCCAGTTGGTGGAGATATTGGCGATGTTGATAATAGTCTTGGCGCAGTTGCTCCAGGGTATGTAGGCGATCGCTATTTACCCCCGGAAAATCCATCATCCCATCGGATTCATTGGCAATTAAATACTCTAAATACTGACGGAGAGCTTCCCCGGCCAAGGATTCCTGGAGCAGTAATTCTATGGTTTCTTGCCATGCCTGGAGAAAATAGCGACACCGTTTCTCTACGGCAATTCGCTCAAGGGCTGCCGCCGCCGCTTGAATGGTTAAACTGGGGCGTTGAATATCTAGACTGGTTTTTTCATCCAATTGAAGTAAGGGATAAACCTGCTCCATTTCCTCGCCAAACTCGGTACAGAGATCCTGCAAGGGGGGAATTAAATCTAACTCGGTATTGTTGGGAAACCACTCGGCACAGTAGGGATCATCGGGGGCAGGTAAACCTGCATAGGCCTCCTCTTCGATCGCGAGAATCTGCCGCCAGAGAAAGCGATGGTGGGAAAAACTAAACTCAATATCCCGTTGTTGCAATGTGGAGCGAATCAGCGGCCGTTGTTGGGGGCAGTGGAGATAGACTTGGAGCAGTTGCACTTCTGCCGCTTGGCGTAGGCTATAGTCCGCCGGCCGCTGCCACTTTTGCGATCGCCCCTGCCACCGCTGGCCCCGTACCTGTTGGCGGAGAGATTCTTCTAGGCGTAAAATTAAGCGACTATCCCCCCGGCCCAAAAGCTCTGCACAGCGATGGATATAGTGACTTCGCAGGGAGGCATTGGGTAATTTTCCCAAAAGAGCGGTGATCCCTTGAATGGCCTGCTGGAATTGATCACTTTGGTCGAGGTCTTGCCCCGCCAACACTAACTGAATTTGCCAATCGACCCACAGGGGAGCCGTATCGACTAACGTTAGATACTCTGCCGGGGAATGGTCTAGGAGAAACTCATCGGCATCTTTACCATTGGGAATGGTTAAAATCCGCAGTTGGACTTCGCCCCGATAGGCCAGATCCGCCACTTCGCCAATGGCCCGTTCCGCGGCCCGTTGCCCCGCCCGATCGGCATCAAAGTTAAAAACAATTTGCTTAGACTCGCTATAACGGAGCAGTTGCTTCACCTGATCCTGACTCAGGGCAGTGCCTAAACTGGCCACGCCATGATCAATACCCGCTTGATGGAGGGCAATGACATCAAAATAGCCTTCCACGACAATGGCCCGATCCTGGCTGACAATGGCTTTGCGGGCCTTATCTAAACCGTAGAGCAGCTTCCCTTTACTAAATAACAGCGTTTCTGGGGAGTTTAAGTACTTCGGTTCTTCGTTGGTGAGGGTGCGACTGCCAAAACCGACCACCCGCCCTTGGGGATCACAAATGGGAATCATCAGGCGATCGCGGAACCGATCATAGTAACCATCCCCCTGACGACGAGGCACAATTAAACCCGCCTGCTCCACTAAATCAGCGGCATATCCCTTTTGCCCCACCAAGTAGTCATAGATGGGTTGCCACCCCGCTGGCGCGTATCCGATTTGAAAGGTTTGGATCGTTGCTTCCTGAAGCTGACGCGTAGAGCGGGCATAGTCGTAGCAATGTTTGCCCAAGGGTTGACGCAGGGCGTGTTCATAGAAACTGGTGGCAACTGCCAAAATTTCATAGAGTTTTTCCCGGAGCGAAAGCTGGGCCTGGAATTCCTGCCGTTGGGCCGTATCTATTGTGCGTACCGGGATCTGCTGCCGCTGGGCTAGATCCAACACCACATCGGCAAAGGAGCGTTTTTGCACCTCCATTAAAAACTTGACGGCATTGCCGCCGGCCCCACAGCCAAAGCAGTAGTAAAACCCCTTGGCTGGACTCACGGTAAAACTGGGCGTTTTTTCCTCATGGAAAGGACAACAACCCACATATTCCCGCCCCCGCTTCCGCAGCACCACATGCTCTGACACGACTTCTACAATGTCAGTACTTTGACGAACCTGTTCAATGGTGTCCGGGTGTAGCCGTGGATGATCCATAATCCCTGGGTGATCTAACCTTGAAATGCTTATCTTCCAAGATATAGAGTTTAACAAATTCCCCTTTATCGAGACCCCCTCCGCCATGACCAATTCCCCCTCGTCCCCGGCTGGCCCAGACACTCCCGATGAGGTGGAGCAGGCGTTTCAGGAAACCCAAACCCGGATCAGCGAACTGCGGCAGCACTACCAGCGCATTCGTCAGGCCCAGGATCACCTTGGCCAGGCCCAGGAGCGATCGCTGGCGACAGAAGTCGAACGACTCCGCCAACAGATCCAAGAACTAGAACTGGATTTGGGCCTCACCCTACTCTTTAGCCTGGGAGATGCGGCCCGGGAGCGCTGGCAAACCATTTTGGAGCAGGAGAGTTTTTGGCAGTTTGTTCGCTTTGCCGGCCTGGGGTTTATTTTAGGCTTGGTAGTAAAATCCTGCACAGGCTAAGATGGACTAGGGCATTGTCTTTTGGGCCCCAGCTAGCGCATTTTTCGTATTTATTTCGATACCCTTTTATTTCGTTGCACTATTTTGAGGATGTTTTATGGCGCGGACAGAATCGACCATGTTGGCTCTTGGCACCGCTGCTCCTGATTTTCAATTACCGGATGTGGTAACGGGCCAAACCATTTCCCTGGGTACCTTTGCCCATGAAAAAGCACTCCTGGTGATGTTTATTTGCCGCCACTGCCCCTACGTCAAGCACGTTGAACAAGAACTCGCCCAGATTGGCCGGGATTACCAAGGCAAGGGCCTAGGCATGGTTGCCATTAGTGCCAATGATGCCGCAGCCTACCCCGATGATTCCCCCGAATCCCTGAAGGAAATGGCGACGGAACTCGGTTTTGTTTTTCCCCTTTGCTACGATGAAACCCAAGAGGTGGCAAAATCCTACACCGCTGCCTGTACCCCTGACTTTTTCCTGTTTGATCAAAACCAAAAATTAGCCTATCGGGGTCAGCTAGACGATAGTCGCCCCCGCAATGATGAGCCGATCACGGGCAAAGATTTACGGGCAGCCATTGATCAAGTCCTATCGGATCAGGTGCCCCCGGAACCCCAAAAGCCCAGCCTGGGATGCAACATCAAGTGGAAGCCAGACAATGCCCCAGCCTATTACGGCTAAGCTATTAAGCCATTACGACAAGCTATTACGACTGAGGGGGCTAACTTTGTACCCCTGATCGCCATTTTGGAACCATCTTTTTATGACTGATTCGCCGCACTCCACCACAGCCGTTGCCGCTGGCGGGAGTCTCAGCTTTTTTGAGCGATATTTAACGGTGTGGGTACTCCTCTGTATTGGGGCTGGAATTCTCCTGGGGCGTACCTTTCCGGGAGTTGCGGTGGCCCTGGATTCCATGAGTATTTATCAGGTGTCCATTCCCATTGCCATCTGCCTATTTTTCATGATGTACCCGATCATGGTCAAAATTGACTTTGGTCAGGCGAAGCAGGCGGTACGGGCCCCAAAACCTGTGATTCTTACCCTGGTGATGAACTGGTGTATCAAGCCATTTACGATGGTGATTTTTGCCCAGATTTTTTTGGGCTGGCTATTTGCACCATTTTTACAGGGAACGGAAATCATTCAGGGAACGGTGATCAGCCTGGGGCAAAGTTACATTGCTGGTGTGATTCTATTGGGCATTGCCCCCTGTACGGCGATGGTTTTGCTCTGGGGCTACCTCTCCTATGGCAATCAGGGCCATACTCTGGTGATGGTGGCGGTGAATTCCCTGGCGATGCTGTTTCTCTACGCGCCCTTGGGTCGCTGGTTGTTAGCGGCCAATGATCTGACGGTGCCCTGGCAGACGATCGCCCTGTCGGTGTTGATTTATGTGGGGTTGCCCCTGGTTACGGGAATATATACCCGCCATTGGATTTTTAAGCATCGGGGCCGGGCTTGGTTTGAGCGGACATTTTTGCAATATTTAACGCCGGTGGCGATCGCCGCCCTGCTAATTACCCTGATTCTGCTATTTGCCTTCAAAGGGGATTTAATTATTCAGTCTCCCCTGCATATTGTGATGATTGCCGTTCCCCTCTTTATCCAAACCAATTTTATTTTTCTGATCACCTATGTCGCTGCCCAAAAACTCAATATTGCCTATGAAGATGCGGCCCCGGCGGCCCTGATTGGGGCCAGTAATCACTTTGAGGTGGCGATCGCCACGGCCGTCACCCTATTTGGCTTAAATTCTGGAGCTGCCCTAGCAACGGTTGTGGGTGTTCTTATTGAAGTACCCGTGATGCTAATGCTAGTGGCTGTGTGTAAACGCACGGCCTTTTGGTTTCCCCGCCATCCAGAGAAAGCCACGCTGCCGGATCCCCGCTGTTTTGTGGTTCCCCTAGAAGATAAATAAAACCTTCAGCCTAGCGACGATATTGGATCAGCTCCTCTAAGGTCGCCAATAAATCGACGGTCACGGCAAGAATCTCATCTTCAGGATTTAGCCGAAACTGCCAGGCCACATTCACACTAAAAAGGGGCAGTTGGACGCGGCCACGGATTTGATAGGTGCGATCGCCTGCCTCGGTAGTCTCCAGTAAGGCTCCCTTTGCCGGATAGGCCCGCATTCCCAACGCTTCGGCTTTTAAGTAATGGGCAATGGCCTGCCGCCCAATCAAGGGATCATCAAAGGGGGGCTGTAGCACACCAGCTTCGCTAAAAAGTTCCACCAAGGCATCATAGTTTTCGTCATTGAGGGCATCAAAATAGGCACCAATAACGGGTTGATCAATCCCTTCAATCTGTCCTTGGGCAAACATCGTTTGGGGAGCCGTTTGCAGTTGGGTTGTCATGGATATCACCTTTGAAACGGATAGCAATTCATCTGAGCAGTTCATCTGAGGAAGGGTAAAAAAAGGGCCAGATCGGCCCCCTTTTACTTTTGTATAGGATGTTTTCCGGGAATTAGTCCTGAAAGGGATCCACACCCATGGCGATCACCGCATTCCGTAGCACGGTGATTTGCTGACCAAAGTCTAGGGACTGGATCGCCGAAAAGACCCGATCCGCATCCCGAGAGAGGGTGTAGCCTGGGGGCACAGGTACGACAAAGCCCTGTTTCATGAGTTCAGCCAATTGATACCAGAAGGCCAGTTTCGTATTGGGGCTAAACACACCGTAGGCGCGGGTGAAGGGTGTATTTACATTGGCAACTAAGTCCCGCATCATTTGCAATTGGGTATCAAAGTTCATGCCCTTGATCTCGTTGAGGAGACCTTCGGCTAATTGCAGCCGGGCTGTTCCCGGAGCCGCCGCCGTAATCGAGCGACCGGTTTCCGTGTAGATCACCCAAAGTAGACCTAATTGGTCATCAACACTCAGGCAATTGAATAGGGTGGTCACCTCTTGAACGGCTGTTCCAATTTGGGAACCATTGAAGCGTACATCTGTCGTAAAAGTCATAAGCATTTCAGAGATGGGTAACTGGGCAACACTCGTTTGTATCGAGCGGTAGTTATCTCTGCCTCCATAGTCAACAGTATGCAACATTTCTTTACATTTTGCAACCTAGCGTTACAAATCTCCTATCCCGTCCCCTAGATATAACGTATGCCGCCAAGTGAGCGGAGCCTGAGACGAAGTAGGCTATGGGTGGAGAAAGTGATATACCCTGTATGTAGATGAGTCTGGTAACACCCACGACCCAAATCAGCATTATTTTGTGTTGGCTGATTTTTGTGCGTTTGAGCGACAAGGGTACTGGATTGCTAACCAGCTTGACCAAATTGCAGCTAAGTTTGATCCTGTTGATCCAGCAGCAGTTGAGTTACATGGTAGCCCAATGTTCGATCGCTGCCGTCATATTTGCGTTTGCACCGTTGTGGCTAAACCTCCGAGGTCTTAGGCAAACGCGCAAGTCTTGTTAACGCGAAATGAAACGTTGCCACTTGCCCCACCTGAGAAATGCCACAATATTCGCAGCGATCATTGGCTCTTTGAATCACCGATCGACGCAGAGACGCTTGAATCGTTGCCATCTAGCCTTGCTGCATCACTCGTGTTGAATGCAACCGCAACAAGGATAGAAATTCTGCCAGCTTCCCTTTGAGATTTATAAATTCAAAGAATAGGAGTGTGATAGCCATGAAATTTCAAGGAATGCAGGATAATGCCAAAGAAAATTCGGGAATTAAAGCAGTTATTACGAAAGGCGGGGTTTGAAGAACTGACTGGAAAAGGGAGTCATACCAACTGGATACATCCACTTTATCTAGGCAAAATAACGGTTTCTGGTAAAGACGGTGCAGATGCAAAACCCTATCAAGAAAAAGAGATTTTAGGAGCCATTCAACAAGTAGAGGACAACCAAGATAATGAGCAACCTTAAGTATCAAATGGTAATCCAGTGGTCAGACGAAGACAATTGTTTTCTGGTCGGTTTTCCTGATTTTCCGGAGCAGCAGTGGCGTACCCACGGCGAAACCTATGAGGAAGCAGTCAACCAGGGCATTGAAGCCCTTGAGTCTCTGGTTATGGCATACGAAGCGTCTGGAGAACCATTGCCTGAACCCAGTACTGTTTGTGCTGTTGCCTGATTATTAAGATGGAACTCAAGGACTACCAAAAACACTGCATTAATGAGATCAAGGTTTACCTTGAGCACTTGGCAGAATTCCGCGCCAAGTATGAAAAGATTTTGGCTATCGATCCAGAGATGGCAGGCGACTTTACACGAAAAGCCTGGGAAAAAGCGAAAGGCGGAACAACGTTCCAGGGAGCGATTTACCACGATAAGAAAAATGGATTAAGGGAACCCCTCCCAAATTTCTGCATCAAGGTTCCCACCGGAGGGGGCAAAACCCTACTATTTAGATATAGAGTAAGCGATCGCCCAAAAATTACCATAAGGTTTTGGGCTTGAGGATGAATTTACCGAGAATAACAAGCAATGGCATCCCTAGACTCACCGACGGGAGTAGTTCAGGATAGGTCTCTGCGGCGGCCCTATTGGCGGGCGGCTATGTTTTATAAGGCCTTAGCTCTCGTGGGTTTGGTTAGTATTTTTATTGCGGATACCTCTACCCCCCTTGGTTTTGCCCACGGCACACTCTATCCCTTAATCATTTTGATTGTGGCCCTATCGGAACGGCCCTGGTGGATTGTCGCCATGACGATCGCCGGAATCCTGTTTACAGGGTTGGGATTTTGGCTGTCGCTGCCGGCTCCTCCGGACTTTCCCCTCATTTACGTTCTCGCTAACCGTCTTTTATCCATGGTGGCGATCGCCATTACCGGCGGATTGACCCTCGTGGCGATCAAGACCCTCCACCAAATCCAAAGATCCCAGGCCCTTTTAGTGGCAACCCATCAATCCCTCACGGAGAAACAGCAACTCCTGGAAATCGCCAGTCGAGCCGGTCAACTGGGGGGCTGGAAAATCCACTTACTGGAACCACGGCTTGAGTGGTCCGATGAAGTGGCCCATATTCATGGGGTTGAGCCAGGTTTTTCCCCCACCCTAGAGCAAGCTTTTAACTTCTATGCCCCTAAATACCAAAAACTCATTCGGGATAGCTTTCGCGCCTGCGCCGAAGAGGGTCTTCCCTTTGATGAAGAACTACAAATTATCACAACCCAAGGTTGTTCCCTGTGGGTACGGGCCATTGGTCAGCCGGTTCACGATCAAACGGGCCGGATCATTGCCGTACAGGGGGCCTTTCAAGACATTAATCGTCGAAAAATGGCGGAAACCTCTCTGGTTGCCAGTGAACAGCGGTTTCGTCAATTGAGTGATGCCATGCCCCTGATTGTTTGGACCGCCGAACCGGATGGCACCGTTGATTACGCCAGCCAAGTTCTCAGGGACTATACCGGGATTCAGGAACCGGCCCCCCATCCCAGTCAATATTGGCTCAGCCTACTCCATCCCGACGATCGGGAGCCCTGCATAAAGGTGTGGCTCCACTGCGTTCAAACCGAGAGCAACTACTCCTTTGAGTTTCGTCTACGGCGATATGACCAGACCTATCACTGGCATTTGGTTCAGGCGGTGCCAATTCGAGATGAGCAAGGGGCGATCGTCAAATGGTATGGAACTGCCATCGATATCCATGACCAGAAGCAGAACCAGCAGAAAACCGAGGGACTGGCCAATCGCCTCAACACGATCCTGGAGAGTATTACCGATGCCTTCCTCGCCTTCGATCGCCAGTGGAATATTACCTTTATCAATCGTCAAGGGGAACACCTGTTGCAGTGCCAACGCCAGGATGTGATTGGCAAGAATGTCTGGGAGGTCTTTCCGGAAGCGGTCGGTAGTATCTTCCAGGAGCAATACGAAAAAGCCTTTAGCACCCAGGAATCGGTTCATTTTCAAGCATTATACCCACCCCTGGATTGTTGGTTTGATATCCATGCCTACCCCTCCAGTGAAGGTTTAGCCATTTATTTTCAAGACATTAGCGATCGCCGCGCCCTAGAAGAACAACTGCGCCAATCCCAGCGACTAGAATCCATTGGCCAACTCACCGGCGGCGTTGCCCACGATTTTAATAATCTACTCACGGTAATTTTGGGAAATGCCGAACTCATTACCGATACCCTAGGGGCGGATCACCAACTGTATCCCCTAGCGGAAATGATCACTGCTGCGGCCCTACGCGGAGCCGAACTCACCCAGCGACTACTGGCCTTTGCCCGCCGTCAGGTTCTAGAACCTAAGCCCGTTAACGTGAATGAATTAGTCAACCAAATGAAGGCCTTACTCCAACGAACCCTAGGGGAGCATATTCACATTGAATGCCTGGCGGAATCAGATCTATGGATTGCCCTCATAGATCCAACTCAGTTGGAAAATGCCCTACTCAACCTCTGCCTCAATGCCCGTGATGCCATGGCCTACAGGGGGCAATTAACCATTGAGACGGGAAATATCATTTTGGGTCAGGACTATATTGCCAATAATGCCAATGCCGAAGTCCCCCCCGGCGAATACATCATGATTGCCGTATCCGATATCGGTACGGGGATTGATCCGGCCAATCTTAATCGCGTCTTTGAACCCTTTTTTACGACTAAAGCTAGAGGTAAGGGAACGGGCTTGGGCCTAAGTATGGTCTATGGCTTTATTAAACAATCCCAGGGGCATATTAAGATTTATTCAGAACCGGGGGAAGGAACTACCGTAAAAATGTACTTGCCCCGCTACCGCCAAGAGTTGGTAGATGCAGCAGATAGTGAGAGTGACCCCATGGGACACATCTTGGGTCATCAAGAACGTATTCTTGTGGTAGAAGACGATCCCCTCGTTCTCCGCTATGCTAAAGAACAATTGGAGCATTTAGGCTATCAAGTGATTACTGCTAACAATGGCCCTGAAGCCCTCCGGCTCTTGCAAAAACAGGTAGCCGAGATTGATTTGCTCTTTACCGATGTCATTATGGCCGGCGGTATGAGTGGTCGGGATGTGGTGGAAGCAGCCCAACAACTGCGACCTGATTTGAAAATTCTCTATACGTCTGGCTATACCGAAAACGCCATTATGCACCATGGCCGCCTGGATCCGGGGGTGCAGTTACTCAGTAAGCCCTATGGACGCAAGGAATTAGCTGAGAAAGTCCATCAAGTACTAAGCGGTTGAGAAGGAAAAAAGATGACCGCCAAACGCCTGTTGATTCTTGATGATGACCCGATGACGGGGCAAACAATTCAACGAATCGCTGAATTTGCGGGCGTAGATGTGCGGTTCACCTTGGAGCCAGGAGAATTTTTCAAGTTGTTTGATACCTGGCAACCCACCCACATTGCCCTTGATCTGGTCATGCCAGAGATGGACGGGGTTCAGGTGATGGGTCGTTTAGCCGGCCTCAATTGCCAGGCAAAAATTATTATTACCAGTGGGGTGGGAGGACGGATTTTAGATGCGGCGGGGCGATCGGCGGCGGAACATGGCCTCAATATTGTCGGTGTTTTAGCCAAACCCTTTTCCCCGGCAAACCTAAGGGAGCTTCTCATTGATGATTCTGATTCTCCCCAGCCCTCACCCCAACCTCCAGGCCCATCACCACGACTCCCGTTTCAACCCGCTCCCCTAACCGCCGAAGATATTGAACTGGCCCTACTACAGCAGGAATTTCAGGTGGTTTATCAACCTAAGGTGGCCTGTAAAAATGGTGCATTGGCTGGCTTTGAAGCCCTAGTGCGATGGCACCACCCCAGCCGAGGCATTATTTCACCGATGGATTTTATTCCCCTCGCTGAACGCTTAGGCTTTATTGATGACATCACGGAACAGGTGATTAACCATGCCCTGGGATTGATGGCCATTCTGGGTCTGGGGGAAGGGTTTTGTTCTGGGGTGGAGTTGCCCCCTGATATTCGTTCTGACCTTAAGTTAGCCATCAATATTTCAGCCAAGACAATTAGTAACGTCAGCCTCTTTGATCACATCGCTCAAAATTGCGGGGATTTTGGAATTGACCCGCACCAGTTTATTTTTGAACTCACGGAAACCAGTGCCATGGATGATCCGGTGGCCTCCTTAGATTTGCTGACTCGGCTGCGGATTCAGGGATTTCATCTCTCCATTGATGATTTTGGCACAGGGTTTTCATCCATGCTGCAATTAGTGCGGCTTCCCTTTTCAGAAATCAAAGTGGATAAATCCTTTGTCATGACTGCCATGCAATCCCAGGAGTCCCGTACCGTGGTTAAATTCATTGTCGATTTGGGCCACAGTTTGGGGCTGACCTGCACCGCTGAAGGGGTTGAAGATGCCAAAACCCTCCTGTATCTGAAGGAAGTGGGCTGTGATCTGGCCCAGGGGTATCATATTGCTCGGCCCATGACGGTGGAGGCCATTAAGACCTGGGTTGCCCAACAGAATTTTAGGGAATCGTTGTAGGGGTTGGGTTATGGCGGCGATTGTCTCGGAAATCTCAATTATTTATCTACCATAATTTCCTTAAGGGCAGAGAGGTACAACTCGCTATGTCAAACCTTGACCAAATTGAAGCAGCAATTCTTTCATTGCCATCCAATGAGTTTGAGCAGTTAAGGCTGTGGTTCCTTGATTTAGACTACAAACGTTGGGATAAAGAGCTAGAGCAAGATATTGAAGACGGTAAGCTAGAGGCATTTGCTCAGGAAGCGATCGCTGAGTATGAATCGGGTCATTGCCGAGAAATTTGATGCACTATGCAACAAGGCGGTTCTGGCAATGCTACAATGGCTTACCTGAAGGTGTGCAGCGAATAGCAGATGAGTGCTACGGGTTGCTCAAGCGTGATCCTTCCCATCCGTCCTTACATTTCAAGACATTGGGGCATTTCAAGAAATTGGGCAGGAAGTATTGGTCAGTTCGGGTAGGGTTAAGGTATCGAGCTTTGGGTGTTGAAGTCGAGAATGGTATTTCCTGGTTCTGGATTGGAACCCATGCAGAATATGATAAGTTGATTGGCAAACTATAGCATGACATAACCATGTACTCCTTTCCCTGTCAAAGATAAAGGTACGAGTGAAAAGATATTGTTGAGTTTTTGGGCAGGGCCATTTCATTGCAATCTTAGGAGTCCCGTACCGTGGTTAAATTCATTGTCGATTTGGGCCACAGTTTGGGGCTAACCTGCACCGCTGAAGGGGTTGAGGATGCAAAAACCCTCCTGTATCTGAAGGAGGTGGGCTGTGATCTGGCCCAGGGGTATCATATTGCTCGGCCCATGACGGTGGAGGCCATTAAGACCTGGGTTGCCCAACAGAATTTTAGGGAATCGTTGTAGGGGTTGAGCTATGGCGGCTATTTTTACGGAAATTTCAATTATTTTACTGTTGATTTTAGTGAATGGTATTTTCGCCAGTTCGGAAATGGCCATTGTCTCCTCCCGGAAGGTGCGCCTAGAGCATTTGGCTAACCAGGGAAAGGGTGCGGCCCGAACGGCCCTGAAACTGGCTAAATCCCCCAATAATTTTTTATCTACGGTTCAGATTGGCATTACCCTCATTGGTATTTTGAATGGGGCGGTGGCGGGGGCGACCATTGTTGAGCGACTGAATTCGTGGTTAGGTGCCATTCCCTTTCTCCATAGCCGTAGTCATAGTCTGAGTGTCATCCTTGTGGTGGGAGGTATTACCTATGTCACGTTAGTTTTGGGGGAATTGGTTCCAAAACGGATTGCCCTCCACAGTCCTGAGCGTATTGCCTGTGCGATCGCCCCCCCGATGCGTTTTTTAGCGAAGTTAACGGCTCCAGTCGTGCATCTTTTAAGTGTGTCTACGGAACTGCTGTTACGACTGTTGGGTATTCAAGAATCGCAGGAACCCACGGTTACGGAGGAAGAAATCAAGGTGATGATTCGCCAAGGGACGCAGTTAGGGGTTTTTGAGACATCTGAGCAGGAAATGGTGGAGCGGGTGTTTCGTCTCGGCGATCGCTCAATTAAGTCATTGATGACCCCCCGGACTGAAATTACCTGGCTGAATACGGAATCCACGACGGAGGAAAATATTGCCATTGTCACCTCTAGTCCAAATTCGCGGTTTCCGGTGGGCCGTGAAAGTTTAGAGCATTGCTTAGGCATTGTGCGGGGGAGTCATGTACTGGCGGCCTGTTTAGCCAATGCGGATTTTAAGTTAGAGTCCTTAATTCAACCTCCCCTCTATATCAGTGAGAGTACCCGGGCCCTGCGGGTTTTAGAGCAGTTCCAAACGACCGGGATGCACATCGCCCTAATCACCAATGAATATGGGGCGATCGAGGGATTAGTCACCCTCAATGATTTGATGGAGGGGATTGTTGGGGACTTGCCCTCGGCAGAGTCCCAGGATGAACCCATGGTGGTGGAGCGATCCGATGGTTCATGGTTATTGGATGGATTACTGGCGATCGAGGAATTGCAGGCCCTCCTCCAACTCGGGCCCTTACCCCTAGATCATGTAGGGGAATATCACACCTTGGGCGGTTTTATCATGTATTCCCTGGGCTGTGTTCCCCAAACGGGGGATATGTTTCAGTGGAGTGGCTTCCAGTTTGAAGTGGTGGACATGGATGGAACTCGGGTGGATAAGGTGCTAACGACCCGATTGCCAGGGACTGAATTGGAGAATGGAGTGGAGAGTGAAAATTAGTATCTTTAGTCAGAAATCTAGGATACGTCATAAAATCTACTCACCAATTTGTTTCTGCGGCCCGACCAAACAATCGACTTCCAGGCAGGCTTTCGTCTGGCTCAAACCAAAATTGACGGACAAGTTCTAAAAACTGGGATTTAGACATTCCTCGGTCGATCATCTCGTCTGAGGCATTTTCTGGTAGCCCTTCAGCGATTAAAGACCTAAAATTAGCGGCTACCCAGTCCCCACCTTTTTCATAGGCATTGGCGTAGTCTTGGACATCTTCAAGGGAAAGATAGCCATCCCCATCGAGATCTAAAACATCAAAAAAGCCTCCCGCTGCTTTAGCGATAAATTCAATACCTTGGGTGGGTGATGCTGTCATCTGTTTGGCTAGTTTTTGGTGTCCTTCCAGAAACTCATCAGGGGTAACTTTGCCATCACGATTGATGTCACGGCGGCTATTTTCCCAGCTATAGGTTTTCGCAAGAAGCTCAAATAGCCCCTGATAGTCAGGAGTTGTATCGGGAAACTTGCGTTGGGCAATTTTTTGGGCGATCGCCACTAAATCTGCTTCATACTCAATCACACCATCTCGGTTGCGATCCATAAATCGAAAGAGTCTTAGGAGGCGATCGGTAAGATTTTGGGAGAGCATAAAAAATTATTAAATGTTTACATGACTTCAATGCTTTTCTATTTTATTTGATGTAATCATTGAATGAGCATAACAACGATAAATCATCTTGGCAATAAGTAAATTTACCTTTGGAGAAATTGAAATAGGGCTTTATTGACGCTTCAGGCAAGGTCGTCGTTGCACCCCAATTTGATGAAGCTCGGTCTTTCTCAGAGGGACTGGCGGCTGTTAAGTACTCTGACAGTGAGTACAATGATGAAATGCTTCCTGGGAGCTACAGATCAATGCAGACCGTAGAGAAACTTTATGAGGTGGACTATCAGGCCTGGGTGCAGGCCACGGTGGCCCAACTCCGAGCGGGGCAGTTCAATGACATCGATCTTGATGCCCTGATTGAGGAGATTGAAAGTTTGGGACGCTCAGAACGCCATGCCTTGAGTAGTCAATGGATACGAGTTGTTAAACATCTGCTGAAATTAGAGGCTCAGCCCCAAGCCAGGGACTACCACAATAGTTGGGTATCCAGCGTAGTGGAGGGCTTAAGACAAATTGAAGAATCTCAGGATAGCTCACCCAGCCTCAAGTCTTACCTGAAACTCAATCAAGCTAAGTGGTATTTGCAGGCTCTCCAGCAAGCCTCCGTTGAAACCCGCATTCCTCAAGCCCAGTTTCCTGCAACCTGTCCCTATGATGTTCTAGACCTCATCGAAGGGAACTATCCAGAGTCACTACGTTATTTCTTTGTGATTGAGTAATCAAGCGTAAAAATATAGCAAAAATTAATATCTCAAAAAATAAACTGGGCAAAGAGATGATCTTTACCCAATTGGCAGATTTTGTTCATTGATGGGGCGATCGCCAGGGATTGAACCCCAGCGGATCCCATCAGAGTCTAGTACAACTCTTCTTCTTGATTGGTGATGATTTTACAGTCAGAACGGGGATAGGCAACACAGGTCAAAACGTAGCCCTTTTCAATTTGATCATCATCTAGGAAGGATTGATCGGACTGATCAACTTCTCCCTCAACAATCTTACCGGCGCAGGTTGAGCAAGCACCAGCACGGCAGGAGAAAGGTAAATCTAGTCCTTGTTCTTCTGCAACATCTAAAATGTACTCATCATCAGGCACATCAATGGTAGATTCCCCATCGGGGCGAACTAATGTGACTTTATAGGTTGCCATGCAAATGTCCTCTCGTTTACGGAAATGGCAGGGAGCAGATGCCTGAAAAAGCAGGTGGCTGTTGCTCCATCTTAGATACTAGGGGAAAAGTTTGGGTTTATCCGGCTTAATGGGTGGGTGTCTGTATGGTTTTCGTAATTTGAATCTCTCTTTTTATCTGATTTACTTATATTTGGATGGCTTGGAAGAATACCGCGATCGCCCGTCAGAACGGGGTGGGGGTGGGGCAGAGCGTCGCTTGGGTGTCCGTTTTCGGCGGAAAGACTGACTAATTTGATTAAAGACATCCCGCTGGAGACAGGGATAATCACCCACCCAAAGGCGATGTTGGGGCAGATACACGTCCGATACCTGCTCAATCTCACTGAGATCCGGTTGCCGCGAAAAAAGAATCATCTGGGCAATATCCCCAGGACGAATCACCCGATGTTGCCGTCGTAGTCGGGCCCGCACAGGGGTAAAGAAGCCGGTTTTATCCCCCACCTCCAAATTGAGACACCGCTCCCGATTTTCAATAATCACTAATTGGCCCCGTTGATCCACATTTTCCTCTTTGCCAATGAGTTCCTCACTCACAAAGACATCTAAAACCTGCCCCTGCCAAAATCCGCCATAGCGATAGCGACGATAACGCCGGTTCTTCAAGGTGGCAATCACCGCCGGCCCCCACAGCCAATAAAACCCAGACATCAAGCCCGTCACCAACTGAGCCCCATGGCCAATAAAACCCAGTGGAAAGGAAATGATCACAATGCCCACAATGGAAAAAATTAATCGTCGTAGAAAATCCTGTATTTTTCCCCAGACGTAGATATACTGACTGCCGGTGGCAACAACCGGAATGAGTTGATTCAGTTTCTCCTTGGTCAGGGGGACTAGCATAAATTTAGGGATGACGTAGGCATATTAAGGGCGCGAGGAACGACGATAAAAGGGACGGGCTACGACGTGAGCCGGATAAATACGGGAGCGAATTTTTATCCCTAGGGGTTGCCCAGGCTGACTTAGGGTGGGGGGTACATAGCCCAGGGCAATGGCCCGGCCCAGGGTGGGGGCAAAACTGCCACTGGTAATCTGGCCAATTTGTTGCTCCGGTTGCTGGGGATCAACAATCTCATAGCCATGGCGGGCGATCGCCTTACCCTCCATTTCCAGACCCACCAGTTGCCGTTCCAGACCCGCGTCCTTTTGGGCTAAGAGAGCCGATCTGCCGATGAAGTCAGGTTTTGGCCAATGAATCAACCAATCTAAACCCGCTTCCAGGGGACTGGTGGTGGCATCAATATCTTGACCATAGAGGGCCATGGCGGCTTCGAGGCGGAGGGTATCCCGTGCCCCCAGACCACAGGGAGTGATCCCCAAGCTCAGGAAACGTTCCCACAGGGCTTGACCGTCCCTATTTTTCAAGAGCAATTCAAAACCATCTTCGCCAGTGTAGCCCGTGCGGGCAATCCACACCGGCAGGGTATCAATGGTGGTCGTGGTGTGGCGGTAGAGTTTCACCTGGTTAAGATCAATGGACACCAAGGATTGGAGTTGGGCCACCGCCTCGGGCCCCTGAAGGGCAATGAGAGCATGACTCCGGCTTTGATCGGTACGGCGGATGCTCTGGGGTAAATGCCCATCTAACCAAGCTCCATCCTGCTCAGTGGTGGCGGCATTGACAATTAAAAAAACCTGGCGATCTCCCTGAACATAGACAATCAGATCATCTAAAATCCCGCCCTCAGGATTCAAAAAAACTGTGTACTTCGCCTGGCCGGGCCGTAAACGACTTAAATCCGAAGGCACTAGGGCCCCAATCTCCTCTAAAACGCGATCGCCCTCTAGGAGAAACTTACCCATGTGGGAAATATCAAACATTCCCACGGACTGGCGTACCCGTTGATGCTCCTCCACAATTCCCGCAAACTGAACCGGCATTTGCCAAGAGCCAAAGGGAGTAAACCGAGCCTGTTGCTGTTGATGGAGGTGGAATAGGGGCGTTTTTTGAAGGGTTTCGTTGGCGGTAGAGTCGGTCAATCGCTGTTCTTCGCCGATGCAAAAAGATATAAAAATTCTAGCATTGGTTTTTAATGGTGCGATCGCCGAAAATTGCCTTTGCCTAGTAATCACGGTAGGGTAACGAATAAGATAGCTAAAATAGCAAGGAACATCTGTCCTTTGATGGCATCAAGGATAACCAAGCCTTACCAGTCCATTCATCGGAAATGAGGTTACTTATGGATAGCAGCACCCAAATTACTGCTCTCATCGTTCTGACGGTTGTGGCCGGGATCTTCTCCCAAGTATTGGCCAAATGGCTTCGCTTACCCAGTATTGTTCTACTCCTCCTATCCGGTATTCTGCTGGGGCCCAGTGGTTTAGGCCTGCTACATCCGACCCTCCTAGGGGATGGCTTAGAGGTGTTGGTTCCCCTCTGTGTTGCCCTGATTTTGTTTGAAGGCGGGCTAAATTTAGATCTCAGCCGCACCAATCAAGACCTAACGGGGAGTCTCTGGAAGCTCATTACCCTAGGGGCGGTCATTACCCTGGTGGGGGCGGCCTTAGCCTCCCATTGGTTAGGGGAATTTCCCTGGCAGATTGCCTGGCTCTACGCTTCCTTGGTCATTGTCACCGGGCCAACGGTGGTGGGGCCGCTCCTGAAGCAGGTGGGGGTACAGCGGAAACTCGCTTTCATTTTGGAAGGGGAAGGGGTTCTCATTGATCCCATTGGGGCCATTGTGGCCGTGGTGGTTTTGAACGTGGTGCTTCAGCAGGATATGGGCTGGGCAGCGATCGCCATTAACGTGATTGAACGGGTGGGCATTGGTATAGCCATTGGCTTGGGGGGAGGCTGGCTCCTAAGTCAATTTTTACGACGAGCCAAATTTCTCTCGGAAGAATTGCGAAACCTGATGGTTTTAGCGGTGCTCTGGGGTTTATTTTTGCTTTCTCAACGGCTCATGAGTGAGTCGGGTTTGCTCACAGCGGTACTCTTGGGCACTTCCCTGCGATTGGCAGAAGTTCCGGGAGAGCGACTACTACGGCGATTTAAGGGGCAACTGAGTACCCTGGCCATTTCCGTTTTGTTTGTGCTGTTGGCGGCGGATCTGTCCGTTGCCAGTATGTTAGAACTGGGCTGGTCAGGGGTAGCCACGGTGTTATGCCTGATATTTCTGGTGCGGCCCTTGGGTGTGTGGCTCTGTACCTGGGGAAGTGATTTAACCTGGCAGCAAAAAACCTTTTTGAGTTGGATTGCCCCCCGGGGAATTGTCGCCGCTTCCGTTGCCTCCCTGTTCTCCATTAGCCTTACCAATGCGGGCATGAGTGGGGGAGATGCCATTAAAGCCTTGGTCTTTCTGACGATTTTGATGACGGTTTTCCTGCAAGGATTAACGGCCAAAGTGGTGGCAGAGCAGTTGCAGGTGCGGGCCCAGGAAACCACAGGGGTCTTAATTGTTGGCTGCAATCCCCTCAGTATTTTATTGGCGGAGCATCTGCGCGATCGCGGCGAAGTCGTAACCATGATTGACTCTAATCCAGAATCCTGCAAACAGGCTCGTCAGAAACATTTTCCTGTGTTTTGTAGTAGTGCCCTAGATACGGAAATTCTTCAGGAAGCAGGAATGACCCGATTAGGCACATTTTTAGCTATGACGAGCAATACAGAGGTAAATGCGATTCTCGCCCAGCGGGCCATTGAAGAGTTTCATCCGCCTCGGGTGTTAGCGGCCCTAGCCTCCGAAGACGATCGCCTTGGCATTGGCCGTGCTTTCCAGGCCCAAGTAGCCGTAAAGGATTGGAATGAGTATATTTCAGACTCAACCTTCCGCACAGGAGAAGTGATCCTAGAGGGGCCCCGATACCATCTGCAAGTGGAGCATATTCGCGCCCTGATGCATTCCGGTAAACTCCTTCCCTTGCTCATTGAACGCACGGAGGGCCTGCGCGTAGTACCGGCCGGTGAAGAATGGCAAGCGGGCGATCGCCTCATTTATGTTCTCCATACCCCCAAACCCCACGCTCTACCGGCCGCTTTGACCTCGGAGTGGCGCATCTCCCAAACCCAAATTGAGCCGGTTTTAATTCCGCCAGCGGCCTAGTTAGTTGGGCAGGGATCCAACTTCTCAATCACCTGCCACAGGGAACCTTCAAAGGTTGATTAATTGGCGAAGCGAGTATTCTAATGAAACAGAGATTTCACACCAAAACCCTTTAACCTGTTCTGATGATTTGCCAGTACTGCAAGAGCTTCCTGTTGCCGCATTATCCAACCTATAATGAATAAAATAACTACAGACTCTATCTCATCTTGCGCTAGTTTCAATGACTTAAAGAAGCATAAAAAACGTATTCGCCTTACTAGCATCAACTTAGCCTATTCCTTAAACTAAGGGCAAAGGAGTCTTGCTTAAATTAGGGCATGAACATCTACATCCATAAAATTCCCCTCCTTGCTGTTTCATTGGTGATGATGCTCACCGGCATGGTGTTGATAGGAGCATTACTTGCCCTCAGCGGAATGATATCTGCCGATGTTGTCCTACCCATGACGGAACTGGCGGCCATTAGTTTATTTTTTAGTAGCTTGTCCCTTGGAACCTATCTTTACCACAGGGAAAAAAAGCTTTCTCAGTCCCCTAGCATCTCCCTGCTGTTGGTGCGGGCCTTGGCCAGTACAGTGATCACCATTGGGATTTGGACTCTGTTAGTTCATCACCTCAACAATGGTTTTTTTGATCTAACGATTTGGGAAGCTGCCTTTTATCCCATTGAAGATAGTACGGCCCTTAATCTGATTCTTTTGGGATCATCCCTCTTCGCCTTGACGCGGCGACAATTTCTGAGTCAGTGGACGGCCCAAATTTTAGCCGTGGTGACGATCGCTCTGGCTGTAGTTGATTTGATCAGCTATCTCTACGGCTTTCCCTTACCGGTACTGATCCGACCCGACCTGAAGCAGCCAGTGGTTACGGCCCTCTCCTTTGTTATTATTTGTCTAGGAATTTTATTTGTGCAACCCCACCAGGCCCTAATGGGGCGAATTATGGCCCCCACATCCGGCGGTCATCTGATTCGGCAATTGTTGCCCTGGATTATTACCATTCCCATTCTGGTTGGCTGGTTGTTTGTCTCCATGGAGGCGATTGACATCCTCGATCATGACCAATCCCAGGCGATGCAATCGATCATTACCGTCGTCTCCTTATTGGGATTAGTCTGGACAGAGGCACGGCGATTAAACCTACTGGAGCAGGAGCGGCAGTCCTTTTATCGAGCCTATACGGAAATTGATCAATGCTTTCGCAGTAGCATTATTCTTTTACCTTTCCCGGTGGCCCTATTTACGAAAGAAGGCCATGTATGGCTGCTGAATCGGGCCTGGCAGCAGGAAACGGGCTATAACCTAACCCAAATTGGTACCTGGCAAGATTGGCTCTTGGCGGCCTTCCCCAAACCCTCCGATCAGCAGTTGGCGAATCAAGAATTTCAGCGCACCCTCACCAGTGGTGAACGGGTGGAACAGGGGGATGTCACCATTCGCACGAATTGGGGTGAGCAGCGTATTTGGAGCATGAGTTCGATTCCCTTGGAATTAGCCACGAGTAAGCAGCAACTCATTTTAATTACGGCGGTGGATGTTACCGAATATCGCCAAGTGGCGGCGGAACTTGCCCTAGGCAAGGAAAATCTTGAACGTCAAGTTATGGCGCGAACGGAGGATTTGCTGGGGGTCAATGATGAGTTACAAAAATCCGAGGAGAAACTCAATCAAATTCTGGATGGAGCCAATGCCTTTTTTAGTCAAATTCGGCTGTATTCCAATGGAAAGTGGCAGTACGAATACCTATCGGAAGGCCATGAGCGATTATTGGGCTACAGTGGTTTTGACTTCAAGGAAGATCAAAGTCTCTGGCGATCGCGGGTTCCCAATCATGATTGGGAGATCTATTACAAACCCTTTCAACAGAGGCTCTACCGCTATAACTCTGCCCAAGTAGAATATCGTTTTCGCCACCGCAATGGTCAACTCCGTTGGTTAGCCATTAGTGCCACAAAGCAATGGATTGATGCGGATCGATCGCAGTTAATCACCTACATTGGTGTTGACATTACGGAGCGGAAAGAAGCCCAATTAGCCCTAGAAGAAAGCGAGGCCCGCTTCCGGCAAATGGCCGACTCCTCACCGATGATGATTTGGTTAACGAATTCCATCGGGCAGATTTCCTTTGCCAACCAAACCCTGTTGAATTTAATTGATCATCCAACGGACTTGGCCCAGGGTTGGTTAGAGGCTATCCATCCTGAGGATCGGCTGGAGATTGAGCGGGACTTTAGCCAGGCAACAGCGACCCAACAGTTATTTGATGTTGAGTATCGCATTCGTGGCCAGGATGGTTCCTATCGTTGGGTGTTGGATCGGGGGGTGCCTCGCTACGATCATGATGGCGAGTATATAGGCCACATTGGCTCCTGTATGGACATTAGCGATCGCAAGTTGGCGGAAGCTAAACTCCAGCAAGCCGCCTGGCAAGATAGTTTAACGGGACTCCCGAATCGTAACTTTTTAATTGAGCGATTGGAGGCCCTGCTGGAGGCCTATGCCGCCGATGATCAGCAACGCTTTGCCATTCTGTTTTTAGATTTGGATCGGTTTAAGGTTGTGAACGATAGTTTGGGCCATGCCGCCGGCGATCGCTTTTTAGTGGAAATTGCCCAACGGCTGCAAATCTGCCTACGTCAAGAAGATACCCTGGCTCGTCTAGGGGGAGATGAATTTGTCATTGTGGTTGAAAATATTGTCGATGCCCAGGATGCCTTCAATTGTGCGGAACGGGTACAGGCAGCCATTAACAAGAGCTATGTCCTAGATCATACCGAAGTGACGGTGGGGGTGAGTATTGGCATTACCCTGGTGGGCCCGGAGTACCATACGGCGGGGGAAATGCTGCGGGATGCGGATATTGCCATGTACGAAGCCAAGGCTAATGGACGGAGTGAGATCCAACTCTTCCGCCCTGAACAATATCGGCGGGCCCATTCCCTTCTCCATCGAGAGCAGGAATTTCGGCGGGCCCTGCGGGAGCAACAACTCCAGGTGTTCTACCAACCCATTGTGGATTTACGAACAGATACTCTCCTTGGGTTTGAGGCACTCATCCGCTGGAATCATCCAACCTTGGGCTTGGTTTCCCCTGGGAACTTTTTACCCATTGCCGAGCAGCTCGGTCTGATGCGGGAGGTGGATCGCTGGTGCATGATGACGGCAGCCCAGCAGTTGGCCCAATGGCAAGACACCCTCGGATCCAAGGTTTCTGGGCTACGCATGAGTGTCAACTTATCCAGTCAGATGTTTGGCTCTCTCTCCCTGGTGGAGGATGTCACCCACACCCTAAGGACAACTCAGTTGAGTGGCGATCGCCTAATTCTGGAGATTACAGAAGGGGTGATTATGGAGCAACCGGATATAGCCCTAAAAAAACTGATCGCCCTGGAAAAAATGGGGATTAGTTGTAGTGTGGATGACTTTGGAACCGGATATTCGTCCCTGAGTCGGCTGAGCTTCTTCCCCCTATACGCCTTAAAAATCGATCAGTCCTTTGTCCGCTCCATGGAAAACTCTCCGGAAAATCTAGAAATTATTCGCGCCATTATCAAACTCTCGGAAGCCATCAACCTGAAGGTAATTGCCGAAGGCATTGAAACCCACTCCCAAAAACTTACCCTGCTTCAGATGGGCTGTCAGCGGGGCCAAGGCTACCTTTTTAGTCAGCCCATAGATGCCCAAGGAGCCACGGAGTTGATTCGGAAAAATTTAAGTTTTAGCTAGATTTGGGGAGCGAGAACAACAAGCTCTATCCCTTTGAAGAGACCCGTTGTCCTGATCCCTGAAGGGACTCTACCAATGCCCGTACTGCCGCCACCATCGCCACCGAACTATTGAGTTGATTAATGGCTGAACCCACCCCAACCCCAGAAGCCCCAGCGGCGATCGCCAAGGGAATGGTGACCGTAGATAGACCCGATGCACACAGAACTGGAATCTCCACCGCTCGGGAAATTTCGTAGGCCGCTGCTAGGGTGGGGGCCGCCTTTTCAATCAGTCCCCAGGTACCGCTATGGCGGGGGGCACTACTGGTTCCACCTTCGGTTTGAATCACATCCGCTCCGGCGATCGCCAATTGTTCTGCCAATTCCACCTGCCCATCCAGGGGTAGGGTATGGGGAACGGTGACGGAAAGCATGATATCCGGTAATACATCGCGGGTTTGCTGGGTGAGTTCCAAAACCTCTGGGGCACTAAAAATCCGCCCTTGACTATAGAAACTATCGTAGTTGCCAATTTCCACCAGATCCGCCCCTGCGGCCACCGCCTGCCGTAACCGTTGGGGATCCACCGCCGAAACACAGATGGGCAAAGGGGTTAAACTCCGGGCCAGTTTCACTAATTCTGGATCCGCCGCAATATCCACCAGGGTTGCTCCCCCCCGATCCGCTGCTTGGACAACGGCAGCCACCCGATCACGATCGAAGTTTTGCAGGCCGCTAATCACCTTCAGGAGCGATCGCTGGTGCAAGGAGGATAATAAACGGGGATTCAGCATAGGGGGTCTTCTCTTTTTTGTGTCTTTTTTCTTTTTGTATCTTTTTCGTTGAATTTTTTGCTGCCTGGCATCGGAATTTAGCAGCCCCTTGGATCCTAACAGCGGCGGGTCATTGTTGGCTAGGCTTGCTAAAGCTGTTAAGGTGAAAATAACGTCAGACCGCCCACCGATTCCTTACTATATATCCCTATGAGCAGCATTTATAAGCCTCAACAAGCATCAGAAAAAAATCTTGAAGCCATGCGGAAATTTGCGGAAACCTATGCCAAGCGCACCGGAACCTATTTCTGTTCAGATTTGGGGACTACCGCCGTGGTACTAGAAGGTCTGGCGAAACATAAGGATGACTATGGTTCGCCCCTGTGTCCCTGTCGCCACTATGAAGATAAGGAAGCAGAAGTGGGCGCGGTTTACTGGAATTGCCCCTGTGTGCCGATGCGGGAGCGGCGGGAATGTCATTGTTTACTTTTCTTAACACCAGATAATCCCTTTGTCGGTACAGAACAATCCATTAGTTTTGATCAAATTCGCGAAGAAACCAATCGTTACGGCTGATGGCTCTGATTGATCAGATTGCTCAGGATCAGTAGATCTCCATTCCTCGGCATAGCCGGAATCGTTTATCAATGACGACTTGGGTAAATGTTTTAGTCGATTGTCCCGGTGTGGATGGGGCCTTTACCTATGGCGTTCCCTTGGGTTGGGCTGTGCAACCGGGGGATTTAGTCCAGGTTCCCTTTGGCCAGAACCAAGTGGGGGGGATTGTTCTCAGTGTTGTGGCGGAACTGCCGGAGGATTTAGACCCCGATCAGGTGCGGCCCCTGGGTGAAATTCTCAGCCATCGATTTTTTAGTCTGGCCTATTGGCAACTCTTGGAGCGGGTCAGCCATTATTACTACACTTCCCTGATTCAGGTGTTGCGGACGGCCTTGCCCCCCGGACTTTTACAGCGATCGCAGCGACGCATTAAAATCAAAGCCCTGCCATCCCAGCCCCTATCATCCAAGCCTGGACCCACAGCCCCAGAATTAGCCCAATGTTCGCCCCAAGCCCAACGCCTATGGCACCTGCTCCAGCAAAGTCCAGAGAAGGATTACAGTTGGCGATACCTACAACAGCACTGTCCCAAATCCCAGACCGCCCTCCAGGAATTACTTCAAAAGAGCTGGGTGGAGAGCTATTTAAGACCTCCCCTGGTCAATCAACCCAAATGGCGACAGGCGGTGATCCTCGTTCAAGAGCGCGGCGATCTGACCCCACGGCAGCAGGAAATCCTGACCTATGTGAAACAAAAGGGGGGGGAATGTTGGCAAAATGTTCTACTAAAGGATTGTAAAACCACCCTAGGAACTCTGAAAACCCTAGCCACCAAGGGTTGTATTAGTCTGATCCAGCGGCAACAATTACGGTTAGAACAAGGCATTGCCACCCCAGGCGATCGCCCCAAACCCCAAACCCCTGATCAAGCCCGGGCCTTGGATCAAATTCAAGCCCTGACGGGTACAGCAACGATTCTACTCCATGGGGTAACTGGCTCCGGTAAAACCGAAGTTTATCTCCAGGCGATCGCCCCCCGTTTAGGGCAGCAGCAGTCGGTTTTAGTTTTAGTCCCGGAAATTGGTTTAACCCCCCAACTCACCGATCGCTTTCGCGCTCGTTTTGGCGATCGCATTTTGATTTACCACAGTGCCCTCTCCGATGGCGAACGCTACGATACTTGGCGATACCTATTGATGGGGGAGGCCCGCCTCGTCATTGGTACCCGATCTGCGGTGTTTTTGCCCCTCCAGAACCTGGGATTGATCATTCTAGACGAGGAACATGATGGTGGTTATAAGCAGGATCAGCCTGCCCCCTGCTACCACGCCCGTACCGTTGCCCAATGGCGATCGCAGCTAGAAAACTGTCCCCTGATTTTGGGTTCGGCAACCCCATCCCTAGATACATGGCATCAAAGCCAAGCGGGCCAAGCCATCTACCTGAGCCTACCCGAACGGGTTCATGGTCAACCCTTGCCTCCCATTGAAGTCATTGATATGCGCCAGGAATTTGCCCAGGGAAATCGCTCCATTTTTAGTAAAGCTCTCCAAGGGGCCCTAGGGCAGTTAGGGGAGAAGCAAGAGCAGGGATTGTTATTTATTCATCGCCGCGGCCATAGTACCTTTGTGTCTTGCCGAAGTTGTGGCTATGTGATGGATTGCCCCTATTGCAGTGTGTCCCTAACCTATCATTTAGAGCAACTAGACCAACCGGCGATCGCCCATCAACTGCCCCACCAATTACGTTGTCACTACTGTAATTTTAGTCAAGCCGTTCCCCCTGCTTGCCCCGCCTGTGGTTCCCCCTATTTGAAACAGTTTGGTAGTGGAACCCAACGGGTCAGTGCGGAATTAACCAAACACTTTCCCCATCTCCGCCAAATCCGTTTTGATAGTGATACCACCCGCAAAAAAGGGGCCCATCGTGAACTGTTGCACCAATTTGCCCAAGGTGAAGCGGATGTGATGGTGGGAACCCAAATGCTCACCAAAGGCATTGATCTGCCCCAAGTTAGTTTGGTGGGGATTCTCACCGCCGACGGTCTCCTAAATTTGCCAGACTATCGAGCCAGTGAGCGCACCTTTCAAGTGTTGACCCAGGTAGCAGGGCGATCGGGGCGGGGGGAGCGGCCGGGACGGGTGATCCTGCAAACCTATGCGCCAGAGCATCCGGTCATTCAAGCCGTACAACAATACCAATGGCACGAATTTGCCGAACAGGAATTAGCCTCTCGTCAACCCCTAGACTATCCCCCCTGGGGGCAATTAATTTTGTTGCGCCTCAGTAGCCTCAATGAAAACCGGGTTGCGGAAACAGCCAAGGACTTAGGGGAATGGTTGCAAAACCAATTCGCCCAAGACACATCCCTTTCTCCCTGGCAAATTCTTGGGCCGGCCCCCGCCACTGTCGGAAAAATTGCCCAACGCTATCGCTGGCAAATTCTGCTTAAATCTCCCCTAAGGGATGACAAAACCACGGTACATCTAGAACCGGAATTCATTGCTCGTTTACGTCAGGTATGTCCCAAGGATGTGCGATTGAGTATTGATGTGGAACCTCAAAATTTTTTGTAGGTTAATTTATCTATTCTTGATATTATAATGACCATAGTGCTAGGCTCTGCGCAAAAGTATTTTACAATAAACTTAATATTTAGTGTGTCTAAAAAATTAGGCTGAAAAATGCCTCCTAATAGTTTCGTTTGGCATCTTTACTGTTGACCTACCAAAAGAGAAATTATGATGAAGAATAATCCGGTTGTCTGGTTTGAAATTTATGTCGAAGACATGACGCGGGCCAAAGCCTTCTACGAAGCCACGCTCGAAGTCAAGCTACAAATAATGCCTCCTCCAACTGAAGAAATATCTACGCAGACAGCTATGGAAATGTGGAGCTTTCCTAGGGACGAAGATGCTGCCATGACCACCCCAGGCGCAAACGGAATGCTGGTAAAAATGGAAGGTTTCACGCCTGGCAGGGGGGGCACACTGGTTTATTTTAGTTGTGAAGATTGTGCAGTAACGGCTGCCCGTGCCGCCAAAAACGGCGGCAGTGTAGTCAGTGAAAAAATGTCTATCGGCGTGTATGGCTTTATTTCAATAGTGCATGATACCGAAGGTAATATGATCGGCCTACACTCAATGCAGTAAGCCGATCGCCTTGCTAGTTTAAGGTAGTTTGCAGGGCTTGGTCGTCAAAGGTGATGCGGATACTGGTCATGGAAGATAGGCAAGGTTCGCTTCTAAATCACCGTAAATTGCATAGGAAAAAGCCCGAGATATATGAGATCAGCATGAGCCTTGGGAGTGTGTCACCTCCATGATCACTGCCCATTCCTCTGGCGTGACGGGCTGAACCGACAAACGACTTCCCTTCCGCAGCAGAATCATGTTTTCTAATCCGGCTATCTGCCTCAGTTGGGGCAACGTTATGGGTGGGTCAATATCATGGCAATACCGAATATCCACCATCACCCAAATGGGATGTTCGGGGGAACTTTTGGGATCAAAATACTTGCTATGGGGTTCCCAAGCAAAGGAATCGGGATAGGCGGTCTTGACAACCTCCGCCACTCCCATAATGGCTGGGGGCTTGGCATTGCTGTGATAAAACAACACCCGATCGCCCAGTGCCATTTGGTCACGCATGAAGTTTCGGGCCTGATAATTCCGTACCCCTTCCCAACAGGTGGTTTGGTTAGGAGCCTGTTTGAGGTCATCCCAGGAAAAAACTGTCGGTTCTGATTTCATCAACCAATAGCGCATAGGGCTACCAATCTTAGAAGATTAGGACAATCATGTTTAGCTTGACCAGTGAATCCAATCCTGGGGCTTCAAGAAGGTGTCATAAAGCTCCGCTTCAGGAGTTCCTGGCTCTGGGGTATAGCCATATTCCCAGCGAACTAAGGGGGGTAAGGACATTAGAATTGACTCGGTACGGCCATTGGTCTGTAGACCAAAAATAGTGCCTCGGTCATAGACTAAATTAAATTCAACATAGCGGCCGCGGCGATAGAGTTGAAATTGCCGCTGGCGATCGCCATAGTCCAGATTTCGCCGTCGCTCCACAATGGGTAGATAGGCCTCTAAAAAGGCATGGCCACAACTTTGAATTAAGCCAAAGAGGTCATCCCAACTGCGGGAGGCAGGAATACCAATTTTTTTACTTAACTGGGCAGCCAAACCATCGGTATCTGGGCCGCGGTAAAGTTCAGTTTCACCATCTTGATAATCAAAAAAGAGACCGCCAATTCCACGGGTTTCCTGGCGATGCTTGAGATAAAAGTATTCATCGCACCACAGCTTAAAAACCGGATAATAATCGGGATGGTGGCGATCGCAGGCAGCCTTATGGGTTTTGTGAAAATGGTGGGCATCTTCAGCGAAGGGATAGTAGGGGGTTAAATCTGCTCCGCCGCCAAACCACCATACCGGCCCCGCTTCAAAATAACGATAGTTCAGGTGTACCGTGGGTAGGTAGGGACTCCAGGGGTGTAGCACCATGGAGGTACCGGTGGCATAGAACCCATGGCCCTCCGCCTCTGGCCGTTGTTTCAAAATGGAAGGGGGTAGGTTTGTGCCCCAGACCTCGGAAAAATTGACCCCCCCCTGCTCAAGGAGGCCTCCGTTCCGTAGCACCCGCGATCGCCCACCGCCCCCTTCCGGCCGTTGCCAACTATCTTCTTGAAATTGACCTTGGCCATCGGCGGTCTCTAGACCTTGACAGATTTCATCCTGTAACGACTTCAAAAAAGTAGCCACCCGCTGGCGAGAATCGGTGGGTAATGTTGCTGTGGAAGGGGAAGCAGCGGTCATAGGAAATACTCAAGCAATGGAACGATAGATCATTAATATCTAAAAGACCTAAAATTTAAATTCATTGAAATTTGAAGTGTCACCATCCCTAAGTATATCGGTCTATGGGAGTCGATTCACTGTTGGGCGGAATAGCACTCGCACAAGAGCAATACCCCCCTGCACCTTTTTATAGGAATCCTAAGCAGCGATAAATGTTCGCCTTGATTTTTGCGTCATTGGGATATTCTCCTGCATGGGCGACTCTTGGAATACATCCACTTTTTTGAGACAAGGTCAGAAGTTTGATTTTGGGACTAAGGACTCAGACCACTGGAGTTGAAAAACTGAAGGCGGGCAACCCCAATCTGATTACCAATAGCCCCGTCTCCATCGGGAATTGCCGTCACACTAAATTGATAGGTTCCTGCCACCCTGGGATTACGGAAGGGGCGTAGCTCGATGGTGAGTTGCTCTGCGGCACCGATGGGTGGATCTAAAATTATATCCGTAGTGCGATTCTTTTCATCTTGAAGTAAGGTCACAGCGATCGCCCGATTCGATCCCACAGATCCCCGCGTTTGTTCAGGAATAAAACGAATGGTACTCACCCCCTGGATCTGCACCAGACGAATCCGCGCCAAGGGAATATTCATCTGATCAAGGGTTTCTAAGCGAAGGTGGTAGGTGGGGCCGAAGCGGTTGGTGACTTGATTGGTTGTACTGGCCCCGATGAGTTGGGGAATATGGGTAAAGGCAGTGGGGCGAGGCGGCCCCTGGCCAACCGTTACAGGTAAGATACTTAAAAAACCTATCAGGAGCCATCCCCCCAACGTGAGGGATTTGGTTATTTTAGTAATCATGGTGGGTAAAGGGTCGGGGATGACTGCCGGTATAGTCTTGGACAATGTGCCCCTGGCCCTGGAGCAAATATTTATACGTGACCAAGCCCTCTAAACCTACGGGCCCCCGAGGGGGTAATTTATGGGTGCTGATGCCTACTTCGGCCCCAAATCCATAGCGAAAACCATCGGCAAACCGAGTGGAGCAGTTATGGAACACCCCGGCTGCGTCCACTTTTGCTAAAAATTCAGCGGCGATCGCTCCGTCATCGGTGACAATAGCCTCGGTATGGCCAGATCCGTAGGTATCAATATGCCCTAGGGCCGCCCCTATGCTAGGAACTATTTTTACTGCCAAAATTAAATCACAGTATTCCGTGGCCCAGTCGTCCTCATTGGCGGCGGCTATGGATACTATTTGTCGGCATAGGTCATCCCCCCGTAACTCTACCCCCTTGGCGGTCATTGCTGTGGCCAATTTGGGTAAAAACTGGGGTGCAATCTCTTGGTGCACGAGGAGGGTTTCAATGGCATTGCAGGCGGCGGGGTACTGGGTCTTGGCATCAACGGCGATCGCCACGGCCTGATCCACATCGGCAAATTGATCCACGTAGAGATGACAGATGCCATCGGCATGGCCCAAGACCGGAATGGACGTATTTGCTTGAATAAAACGCACAAAATCATTGGAGCCACGGGGAATAATTAAATCCACCCATTCATCCAGCGTTAACAGTTCCATAATTTCCGTGCGCCGGGTTAAAAGAGCCACCGCATCGGGGGGAACAACACTTTTCCTTAATCCTTGTTGAATGGCAGAGACAATGGCGCGGCAGGACTGACTGGCTTCATGGCCACCCTTGAGAATCACCCCATTCCCAGACTTGATCGCCAAGGCCGAAATTTGCATTACCGCATCGGGTCGAGCCTCAAAAATGACCCCCAATACCCCCAGGGGACAGGTGACTCGTTTCAAAGTTAAATCCCGATCCAGTTCACGGTGAAGCTGGATATGGCCAATGGGGTCTGCCAGAGAGGCCACTTGCCGCACTCCGGCGATCGCCGCCGCTAATTTGCTCGGACTCAGTTCTAAACGGGCATAGAGGGGCCCAGGCAACTGATCTCGACGGGCTTGCTCACAGTCGGTCGTATTCGCAGCTAAAATATCATCTTGGGCCGCTTCCAGGGCGAGGGCGATCGCTTCGAGGGCTTCATTTTTACTAGCGGTGTCAAGGGTTGCCAGTTGCCGGCCATAGTGATGCACCTGCTTGACACGGGTTAACAATGACGACTCTGGGGGTTTGGTTTCAAGTTCAGGGGGAATCACCAGACGCTAAACCTATCTCGGAATTTTTTTACTTAGTTTAATTTATCATTACAATTTATTATTACCCCAATTTATCCCACACTGCCGCTACTTTGGCGGAACGTCGCTTCGGTTGCACCTGGGGCGATCGCCGGCCTAGCTTAGGAATGTAAAGATTTTCATCTAAGGCAATATAACCAGATTGAATTAATTCCTGGAGAAGTGGCGTAATTTGCTCTAGGGATTCTTGCAGATGCTCGGCAATCTCTGCTTCACTTTTTCGAGGCTGTCTAATCAAAAATCGGACAACTGAACGCTGGCGATCGGGCAAAACTAAAAGATCAGTAACATTGAGTCCCTCTGACGGATCTGACGATCCAGAGCGGCGAGAATTGTGTTGATCGTCGATCCGTGCCATAGGCCTTAACCCCATGTAAACCCATTTACTGATCTGTTTTTTGATATAGCTCTATTTTGCGATCTGTTTATTGGTCTCTAGATGGATATAAAATGATTCGGCCAAGACCCCTAAAACTAAAGAATTTGCTCGGCAATCCCCCTAATGACAAGACTAAAGGGAAGTTCAGGATAGCGCAAACAAAAAATATCGCTGCTCCCCAATTGAAACATTTCTTCCGTCACCGGTAAGATTCCCGCTACGGTTGTTGAATAGGTGGATTCAATCTGCTCCTTAAGGGTCTCCTTATTTAGGGAACTGGGAACTTTGTTGGCAACTAATACCATTTTAGGCACATCTAGTTGGCGGGCAACATCCACCGTTACGGCAGTTCCTTGAAAATCCTGACGATCGGGGCGTAAAATCAGCACTAGCACGTCTGAAATCGTGATGGATAGGAGGGTTTCTTCGTTCAGACCCGGATGGGTATCAATCATTAAATAATCCAGTTGTAGCTCCTGCAAAAGCTGTTGAAAGCCATCATTCAACAAGCCCACATCGTAGCCTTCCCGAAGAATGCGGGTGATTTCACTGGTTTTAATACTGGAGGGAATCAGGTAGATGGCTCCCCCAGAGTTGGGTTGGCCATGCTCCGCCAGCAGTTTGGTGACATCCTGGGCTACTTCGGTAATTTCACACCGCCCCCAGAGATAATCGTTTAAGGCATGGGTGGTATCTTCTGACTCAAGGCCAAAGAGGACGTGAATTCCGGGGGATTGAATATCCGTATCCACAATACCGACTCGATAACCCATTAGGGCCAGGGTACAGCCCAAGTTGGCTGTAGTATTGGATTTACCTGTGCCGCCTCGAAATGAATGTACAGAAATAATTTTACTCATTACTGGCCTCTTGCGTTACCGAATCAATTTTAGCGGGACGCTGTCTCAGTTTACGGGCCTGATCCCGAAGATGTTGAAAATAGTCCGTTTCGGTAATGGCAGCCACTTCCTTTCGTCGCTTTTCTTGGTCAATCTCGACCTTGAGGTCATTAATTTGTCGCTCTAGGGCCGCTTCCCGTTGTTTCCGCTGGCTAATGTCTTGGACAATACCCTCGTAATAGAGGCTCTCACCATTGCTATCTTCAACACGGCGGGCATCTAACTGCACCCAAATGATCTGGCGATCGCGGCGATAGGCCTTGTACTCAAAGTGATGGGCTGCCTCTTTATCGGCCAAGCGACGACGAAATTCATCCCGATCCGCCTGATCAACATAGAGTTGCTCACCAATATTTGTGACTTCACTCATCAACTGCTCCGGTGAATCGTACCCCAAAATATCAGCCATGGCCTGATTGACGCGAATAAATTGCCCCGAGGGCACGGATTGAAAAATTCCTTCTAGGGCGTTTTCAAAAATACTCCGGTAACTTTCCTCCGCAAGCCGCAACGATTCTTCCGCACGAATGCGATCGGTAATATCAATGCCCACGGAGACCGTCTGACTTCCCTGTTTATATTTTTGAGCCGCAATCAGGTAATAACGATACTCACCTTTTATAATCACCTGAATCACCTGCGAAGTATAGGGTTCGTCACTATTAACAAACTCTTCTAAAAACCGAATCAGGGCATCATCTTCCTGGAGAAAACCAATACGTTTACCAATAAATTGCTCCTTGGGTAAATTTAGGGTGCGGGCAAGTTGATGATTCACCCCCATGTAAATTCCCTCAGCATTTATCCAGGAAATAGAGCCGGGAACGGCATTTAGAACCGCTTCAAACTGTTCATTGGCGGTGATCAGAGAATCTCTAATTTTTTCTAAATCTGTGTTTTTATTCTCTAATATAGTAAAAGATTGCTGTAGCTGATTCATCATGCTATTGAAGGAGGCGGCCAAAACCCCCACTTCATCTCGTGAACTAACTCTTGCCCGAATACCTAAATCCCCCTTGCGGGCCTGATTGGTTAATTCAGCTAAATCACTGATGGGTTGGGCAATGGCTTTACCCATTAAATAGGCGACAAGGCAAGCAACTAACAGGGCGATCGCCGCCGAACTATAGCCCAACAATTGTTTTTCCATCAAGAGTTGGTTGACTAAACTTTGGGATTTTCCCACAAACAGAATGCCAATAGGTTGGGCATTGGTTGGGTCAATGGCGTATCGATGGTCATAGGCCGGCTGATAAATAGAGATGTGGGGTCGCCCCAGAATATTGGCAACGCCCCGAAAGACTTGCCCTTCTTCCAGCACTTTTTGGGCCACTGCCTGAGAGACACGGGTTCCTAGGGCGCGGGTATTGTCATTGCGGCGATAGGGAACATTGGTGGAAATCCGAACATCATGGGCAAACAGCGTAGCCACCGTTCCGGGTTCGGCAAAATAACTGACCCGATCCACCAGGTCGGGCAATCGATTCAGTAAGACTCCGGCTAAGACCATGCCCTGAAATTGATCATCTTCGTAAATGGGTTGGGCCGCCATGACCACTAGACCCATATCTCCACTATGGGCAGCGTAGGTTCCCAGGGGAGAGGGTTTTTGAGCCTCTGGCAGGGCATTGTGGGGTTGATGACGCAGGGGAATTTTTACCTGATCCCCTAGGCCAAGTTTACTTAAAAACGCATTGTCTACTAATTCTATGCCGCTAACTAATTCCCCCTGGTCTTGGGCAGCTTGAACAATGGGTAGGCCAGATATATTGACATCCTCTGTATCCACAAGAAACGTTTGGAAGTTGGATCGAAGGTTTAACTGTAGATCCGGGTACTGGCTATGATCCTGGGCTAAAAGATTAATATTTTTGGCGACCCCGTCCCCAGAGGCATCGGCAATAATTACAAAGCTCATGGGGGTATCGGTGGGATCCCTCGGAAATTCCTGCAAAAAAGACTTCAAAACTTGCTTGTTTTCAGGGGTGCGATCGCCCAGAAGATTTGTCGGATGACTTGTAATCAAATAGCTTATGAGACGAGTCTTAAACGTCGTTTCATGCTCAATTTCCTTCAGTTCCCAGATCAATTCATCTAAACTGTTTTGTAGTTGTTTTTCCTGTTGTTCCTGAATACTATTTTTGATAATAACTGAGATAGATTCCGTAATAATTAGGGACGGTATCGTGGCAATCAATACCAAAACAAACGTTAATTTCCAGCGAAGACCGAGACTTCCCCAGGAAACCGAAAGAAATTTTAAGGATGGTTTGAGCTTAATGGCCATAGGGAAATCAATAAAATAGGATGATTAATAATTGAGCTAAGGTACAAAGGTACTCTATTATTTCTCCATTGTAGGTGGGCGTTGCCGTAGAATTTTTGCCCGTTCCCGTAAATGCTTAAAATAATCGGTTTCCGTAATTTCTGCCACTTGTTTCTCTCGCTTATCGTGATCAATCTCAATTTTGAGATCGACCAACTGTTGTTTTAATTTATCTTGTCGATCTTGCACTTCTTGGGCCATTCGCAAAAATGTTCCAGCCAATTGCCCCATATCGTCGTGGGATTTGGAATAACGCAGCAAAATTTCTGGTTCAAAGCGATCCTCTTCTAGGGCTTGGACGGCGCGCGTTAGGGCGCGAATGGGTCGGGTAATGGTTCGAGAGACAACCCAGGAAATAACGGCCACCCCAGCCCCCACAAAAAAGATGCTAAGAAAACCATGGATAGCTAATTCTGTGAGGGGTAACATAAATTGGCTTAAATCCGTACTTACCACCACCACCCAAGGATGGAGATTGCTGGGGGCATAGCCAACAATTTTGGCACTGGACATCCCCGAATAGTCATAGGTAAAGGTTCCCGGCTGCTGGGCTTGGACGAGAATATGGGCTAAGCGAGTTGTCCCCACTTCCTCAATCATCTCAATCGGCTTTGGGGACACCTGAAAGAAATAACGTTTAGTGACATCCGATGGTAAAACTCGTACAGATCTCAGTTCAAGTGAAGGGTCATCGTGGCTGAGAATGACTCCATTTTCATCAACCAAGAAGGCGTTACCACGAACCGCAGGGCGGAGGGCGGCGATCGTATCTTCCACCACCGTTGCCCGCAGAGTGAGAATTAATCCACCGATAAATTCATTGTTGTTAAAGACTGGCTGAACAATTAGGAAAACGGGTTCTGAGGCTAGGGTACTTTTTATTTTGAGATTTGAAATAAAATTATCCTGGGTTGAGGACAATCGTTGCCAAACCCCTGTGTCTTGAATATCGATACCGAGTAGTTTGGGCTTATTCGAGAGTACCGCTCTCCCCTCCCTATCGACTAAAATCACGGCATCGTAGATATCACTGACCTCTTTTAGGGCATTGAAAACTATTTCTATAGATTTTTTGTTGTCAGCCCGGTTGGTGTCTCCAGAATTACTTAGAAATTGTTGCAACTCATAATCTTGGCTGAGAACCTTGGCAGTATTATCTACATTCGTCAACAGTTGATCGATCCGGCCAGCTTTATCGATCGCCACTAATTTGAGAATACTAATTTCAGAATCCTTTACAACCGACTCACTTCCCCGTTGGTTGTAGATCACCACCCCTGCCATGGGTAAAATCGATGTCAAAAGCATGACGATCAGGAGTCGTGCCGAGATCGACCAGAGGGGTTTAGGAAATCGTTTGCGCCAGTCCTTCATAATCCAATTATTAGAGTAGACTTTGATTCTAAAGCCTTAACTGATTTCAGCGTAATGGCACTGAGGGGGGATTGCCTATGTTATGGACAACCTTTTTACGACAGCGTACCTGGCAAACCTGGCTCTATCCGTGGCGGGGCGTGGATTGGATCCTCTTTGGCGGGGTCTGGGCCCTAACGCTGATTGGAGCTATGGTGATCCACAGTGTTGAACTCAATAAGGGAACCGTAGAGAGTTACCAGCATCTCCTTATTGCGGTTCTTGGCACGGCGATCGCCCTGGGTCTGGCCCGGTTTAACTATCAATCCCTGCTGACCTGGCATTGGGCCATCTATGGCCTGAGTATGTCCCTGCTACTGGCAGTGTTATTCGTCGGTGTCTCTGCCAATGGGGCGGAGCGGTGGATAACCATTGGTCAATTTAATATTCAGCCTTCTGAGTTTGCCAAGGTAGCCATTATTTTGACCCAGGCGGCTTTTCTCCATCGCCATGCTGCTAACACCCTGAAGGGCATTCTCCAGGTTTTAGCCGTCACGGCCCCGCCCTTTCTGCTGATCATGATGGAGCCAGACCTGGGGACGGCCCTCGTGTTTGTGGTGATTACCCTAGCCATGTTCTACTGGGCCAATGCCAAGGCGGGTTGGATCATCTTAATGGTGTCCCCCTTGATTGCGGCTATTCTTTTTGCCTTACCCTTGCCCTGGAATTTAGGTCTGTGGCTCTGGCTGCTGTGGACCGTGGGGATGGGTATCGTCGGTTGGCACAGTTTACCCTTGGGCTGGATGGGGGGATTAGGGGCAATGGTCCTAAATTTATCTGGGGCCGGTTTTGGCCAGTTGCTTTGGCGGGTCCTCAAGGACTATCAAAAGGATCGGATTCTCATGTTTTTGGATCCTCACAAAGATCCCCTTGGCGGTGGCTATCACTTGATTCAATCTCGGATTGCCATTGGCGCAGGCGGTGTCTTTGGCCAGGGACTCCACCAGGGAACCCAGACCCAGTTGGGCTTTATTCCAGAGCAGCACACGGATTTTATTTTTTCGGCGATCGGGGAAGAATGGGGCTTTGTTGGTGGCTTGATTGTCTTGATCCTTTACTGGATTGTCTGTGTCCGCTTGCTGCAAATTGCCAATAGTGCCCGGGAAGATTTTGGTTCCTTAATTGCGATCGGTATGCTGGCGGTGATTTTATTTCAGACGGTGGTGAATATCGGAATGACCATGGGCCTATCTCCCGTCACCGGAATTCCCTTGCCCTGGATCAGTTATGGGCGATCGGCAATGTTGGCTAACTATATAACCTTGGGATTTGTCCTTTCCGTTGCCAACCATCGTCCCCGCCAGCGGTACTAGACCGACCTTGAAGAAGGGCTATTACCTAGGGAAAAAATTGCCCATACTATTACCCCTCAGGGCAAATGTGCTAAAGTTAGCCTAGCGGCTTGCAAGCTCGTCGGTGCGACTTATTTTACTCTCTCCCTTGTTCGTTGAACATTTTTTGAAGAATCTCCCATCCGCAAGATTAGGTTTGGGAGATATTCTGCTGTCTATAAGTTGACAAGCGATCGAGTCTTGTTGTATGATGCATGATCCGCGCACAGCGATACCCTCTAGAGGATGTACATGGCTAGTAATCAGATTTACACGCCACCCGCTTTTACTCTGCCAGACCTTGTAGAAATTCAGCGGGCCAGTTTTCGATGGTTTCTAGAAGAAGGACTAATTGAAGAACTAGAGAGTTTCTCCCCCATTAGTGACTATACCGGCAAAATTGAGCTTCACTTCCTGGCAAAAGACTATAAGTTGAAGCAGCCGAAGTACGAGGTGGACGAAGCTAAACGGCGGGATGCCACCTATTCGATGCAAATGTATGTGCCCACCCGTTTGATCAATAAAGAAAACGGCAATATCATCGACCAGGATGTGTTTATTGGCGATTTACCCCTGATGACCGATCGCGGCACCTTTATTATCAATGGTGCAGAGCGGGTAATCGTGAATCAGATTGTCCGTAGTCCGGGGGTCTATTACAAGCCGGAAACCGATAAGAATGGTCGCCGTACCTATAATGCCAGCTTGATTCCCAACCGAGGGGCCTGGCTCAAGTTTGAAACCGATAAAAATGATCTGATCTGGGTTCGCATTGACAAGACCCGGAAGCTCTCTGCCCACGTCCTACTCAAGGCGTTGGGTTTGACCGATGGTGAAATTGCCGAACGGTTACGCCACCCTGAGTATTATCAAAAAACCATTGAAAAAGAAGGCAAATTCAGCGAAGACGATGCCCTCCTAGAGCTATACCGGAAACTCCGTCCTGGGGAGCCACCTACGGTTTCCGGCGGACAGCAACTCCTAGAATCTCGCTTCTTTGATCCCAAACGCTATGACTTAGGCAAAGTGGGTCGGTACAAGCTAAACCGGAAGTTGCAACTGACCATTCCCGATACGGTACGAGTTCTCACTTCCGAAGATATTCTGGCGGCGATCGATTATTTGATCAACCTAGAGTTTGACCTCGGCAATGTGGATGACATTGATCACTTGGGCAACCGGCGGGTACGCTCCGTGGGGGAACTGCTGCAAAACCAAGTGCGGGTGGGCTTAAATCGTTTAGAGCGGATTATTCGGGAGCGGATGACGGTTTCCGATATTGATTCCCTCACCCCAGCCTCCTTGGTCAATCCCAAGCCCTTGGTGGCCGCCATTAAGGAATTCTTTGGCTCTAGCCAACTATCCCAGTTTATGGATCAAACCAATCCCCTGGCAGAATTGACCCATAAACGTCGTATTAGTGCCCTAGGCCCTGGTGGCTTAACCCGGGAACGGGCTGGTTTTGCGGTGCGGGATATTCACCCTAGTCACTATGGCCGCATCTGTCCCATCGAAACACCGGAAGGCCCCAATGCTGGGCTAATTGGCTCCTTGGCAACCCATGCGCGGGTGAACGACTATGGTTTTATTGAAACCCCATTTTATCCAGTGAAAGACGGCAAAGTCCTCAAGGATCAAGCTCCCTTGTATATGACTGCCGATGAGGAGGACGATAAGCGGGTTGCCCCTGGGGATATTCCCACCGATGAAAATGGCTACATCCTCGGAGATGTCGTGCCGGTGCGCTATCGCCAAGACTTTACCACCACCACTCCTGATCAGGTGGACTATGTGGCGGTGTCTCCGGTGCAGATTATTTCCGTGGCAACGTCTTTGATTCCCTTTCTGGAGCACGATGATGCCAACCGGGCCCTGATGGGATCCAACATGCAGCGGCAAGCTGTTCCCCTGTTGCGATCGCAGCGGCCCTTAGTGGGTACGGGATTAGAGGCCCAAGCTGCCCGGGACTCCGGTATGGTAATCCTCAGTCGTACCGATGGCGAAGTGACCTATGTGGCCGCCGATGAAATTCGGGTTAAAAGCGATGATGGCACGGAAATTAGCTATACCGTACAAAAATATCAACGGTCCAACCAGGATACCTGTCTAAATCAACGTCCCATCGTCTTTCGGGGCGATCGCGTCCGGGAAGGTCAAGTCATTGCCGATGGCTCGGCCACCGAAGGGGGCGAACTGGCCCTAGGTCAAAATATTCTTGTGGCCTATATGCCCTGGGAAGGCTACAACTACGAAGATGCCATCCTCATTAGTGAACGACTGGTTCAGAACGATACCTATACCTCGATTCACGTTGAAAAATACGAAATTGAGGCCCGGCAAACTAAGTTAGGCCCAGAGGAAATCACCCGGGAAGTACCCAACGTCTCCGAAGATTCCCTGCGTCAGTTGAACGAAATTGGCATTATTCGCCTCGGTGCCTACGTGGAAGCCGGGGATATTCTCGTGGGGAAAGTCACGCCCAAGGGAGAATCCGATCAACCCCCTGAGGAAAAACTGCTCCGGGCCATCTTTGGTGAAAAGGCCCGGGATGTGCGGGACAACTCCCTGCGGGTTCCCAATGGTGAGCGAGGGCGCGTTGTCGATGTCCGCGTCTTTACCCGAGAACAGGGGGATGAACTGCCCCCTGGGGCCAATATGGTAGTGCGAATCTATGTTGCCCAGAAGCGGAAAATTCAAGTGGGCGACAAGATGGCCGGTCGCCATGGAAATAAAGGCATTATTTCCCGAATCCTGCCCGTGGAAGATATGCCCTTCTTGCCCGATGGTCGAGCGGTGGATATTGTCCTGAATCCATTGGGTGTGCCTTCGCGGATGAATGTGGGGCAAGTTTACGAATGTCTACTGGGTTGGGCTGGGGAATGCCTAGGGCGACGCTTTAAGATTACCCCCTTTGATGAAATGCACGGCCAGGAAAAATCTCGGGAATCGGTTCATGCCAAGTTGCGGGAAGCGGAAACCCACACCGGCCATGATTGGGTCTTTGACGAAGAAAATCCCGGTAAAATGCAGGTCTTTGACGGCCGTACCGGGGAACCCTTCGATCGCCCCGTCACCATTGGCATGGCCTATATGTTGAAACTGGTGCATTTAGTGGACGACAAGATTCACGCCCGCTCCACTGGCCCCTACTCCTTGGTGACCCAACAGCCCCTAGGCGGTAAGGCCCAGCAAGGGGGACAGCGGTTTGGGGAAATGGAAGTGTGGGCCCTAGAAGCCTACGGTGCCTCCTATATTCTCCAGGAACTGCTCACGGTGAAATCCGATGATATGCAGGGACGGAATGAGGCCCTCAATGCGATCGTCAAGGGACAGTCCATTCCGCGGCCGGGTACGCCCGAATCCTTCAAGGTATTGATGCGGGAACTCCAATCCCTCTGTCTCGATATTTCAGTTCGCAAAGTCAACATGGTGACAGACATGGATGACAGTGGCGAAGCTCCCGACTTTGATCAGCCCCCCAAACCGGATCCGGAAGTGGATTTAATGATCGATGTCAGTCCCCGTCGCACCCCATCCCGGCCCACCTACGAGTCCTACGAGTCTCTTCAGGGCGATGAAATTGACGAGAAGGAAAGTCCGGCCACTACCAGCTAACCCTGTCTGAGCAAAGCCCTGTCTGAGTAAAGGATGAAAGGATTTGGAGGCCATGGCCCCAGTTGCATTGTTGATCATTAACTTAAATTAAGAGGATTCGTGACGCTCATGCCTAGGATCGAACAACGTTTCGACTATGTGAAAGTATCTCTAGCGTCTCCCGAGCGGATTACAAAATGGGGAGAGCGCACCCTGCCCAACGGCCAAGTGGTCGGTGAAGTCACCAAGCCGGAAACGATTAACTATCGAACCCTAAAGCCCGAAATGGATGGTCTCTTTTGTGAGCGCATCTTTGGCCCGGCAAAGGATTGGGAATGTCACTGTGGTAAATACAAGCGGGTACGCCACCGGGGGATTGTTTGTGAACGCTGTGGCGTAGAAGTGACCGAGTCCCGGGTGCGTCGCCATCGCATGGGCTATATCAAGTTGGCGGCTCCCGTTACCCACGTTTGGTATTTGAAGGGAATTCCCAGTTATATGGCGATTTTGCTGGATATTCCCCTACGGGATGTGGAGCAAATTGTCTATTTCAATTCCTACGTGGTGCTGAATCCGGGGAACCATCCCGCCTTGGCCTATAAGCAACTCCTGAGTGAAGAGCAGTGGCAGGAAATTGAGGAACAGATCTACAGCGAAGATTCGGAACTGGTGGATATTGAAGTGGGTATTGGCGCGGAAGCCATTCAGCGGCTCCTCCAAGACCTTGACCTGCCCACGGATGCCGAGCAACTGCGGGAAGATATTATCAATTCCAAGGGACAAAAGCGGGCCAAGCTGATCAAACGGCTACGGGTGATTGATAACTTCATTGCCACGGGTTCCCGCCCGGAGTGGATGATCTTGATGGTGATTCCAGTCATTCCACCGGATCTGCGCCCGATGGTGCAACTGGATGGGGGTCGCTTTGCTACTTCAGACTTAAATGATCTCTATCGCCGGGTGATTAACCGCAATAATCGGTTGGCCCGACTGCAAGAAATCCTCGCGCCAGAGATTATTGTCCGCAATGAAAAACGGATGCTCCAGGAAGCCGTGGATGCCCTCATTGATAATGGTCGGCGGGGGCGTACCGTTGTTGGTGCCAATAACCGACCCCTCAAATCCCTTTCCGATATTATCGAAGGGAAGCAGGGCCGCTTCCGCCAAAATCTCCTGGGTAAACGGGTGGACTACTCCGGGCGATCGGTGATCGTGGTGGGGCCAAAGCTGAAAATGCACCAGTGTGGCCTACCCAGGGAAATGGGAATCGAGCTATTCCAACCCTTTGTGATCCATCGCTTAATTCGCCAAGGCATTGTCAACAATATCAAGGCTGCCAAGCGGATGATCCAGCGCAATGATCCGGTGATCTGGGATGTCTTAGAAGAGGTCATTGAAGGGCATCCTGTACTCCTCAACCGGGCACCCACCCTTCACCGCTTAGGGATCCAAGCCTTTGAACCCATTTTGGTGGAAGGGCGGGCCATTCAACTCCATCCCCTTGTCTGTCCTGCCTTTAATGCGGACTTTGATGGTGACCAAATGGCGGTTCACGTTCCCCTTTCCATTGAGGCCCAGGCGGAGGCGCGGCTGTTGATGCTGGCATCCAATAATGTTCTCTCTCCGGCAACGGGTAAGCCCATTATTACCCCTGGACAGGATATGGTTTTGGGCTGCTACTACTTGACGGCGGAGAATCCGAAGTTAGGGGACTACGGCGATCGCTACTATTCCAATTTGGAAGATGTAGTCATGGCCTACGATCAGGGCCATTTGCCTCTCCATGCCTTTATCTGGGTACGTTATGACGGTCTCGTGGATGATAGCGATCGCAGCGAACCTAAGATCACCCACCTTGATGATGGTGGATGTATCAAAGAATATGCCCTACGACGGATTAAGGAAGATGCCAAGGGAAACCTCATTTCCCAATATATTCGCACCACCCCTGGTCGGATTATTTATAACCAAACCGTGCAAGAGAGTCTAGCCAGCTAGCAAAATCTTGACCCATCTTGCCCATACTCAGTGACCAACCTGGGAGACTTTACTACTATGACATCTAAAAACCCACCCATCTTCTTTAATCGCATTGTCGATAAAAAAGGACTCCGAAACCTAATTTCCTGGGCCTTTGGCACCTATGGTACGGCTCGCACCGCAGAAATGGCGGACAAAGTGAAGGATCTCGGCTTTCGCTATGCCACTCGCGCCGGTGTTTCCATCAGTGTCGATGATTTGCTTGTCCCCCCCAAAAAGCAAGAACTACTGCAATCGGCGGAAAAAGAAATTAAGATTGCCCAGGATCGCTATTCCCGGGGTGAAATCACTGAGGTTGAACGGTTTCAAAAGGTTATCGACACCTGGAATAGTACCAACGAAGAACTCACCAGTGAAGTGGTGCAGCATTTTCGCAAAACCGATGTCCTCAACTCCGTCTACATGATGGCCTTTTCTGGGGCGCGGGGGAATCTATCCCAGGTGCGTCAATTGGTGGGGATGCGGGGGTTGATGGCTAATCCCCAGGGAGAAATTATTGACCTACCGATTAAAACTAACTTCCGGGAAGGTTTAACCGTTACCGAATATATTATTTCCTCCTACGGGGCACGGAAAGGGTTAGTGGATACGGCATTGCGGACGGCGGATTCCGGGTACCTGACCCGTCGTTTAGTGGATGTTTCCCAGGATGTGATTATTCGGGAAGACGACTGCGAAACCCAGCGGGGCATTACTCTACGGAAAATGACCGTGGGGGATAAGGTTCTTGGTTTAGAAGATCGTCTCCTCGGCCGAGTGGCTAAGGATGATGTGGTTCATCCGGAAACCGGTGCTGTGATCGTCAGCAAAAATCAACCCATTTCCCCAGAACTGGCCACGGCTATTGTCGATGCGGGGATTGAAGAAGTAGCCGTGCGATCGCCCCTGACCTGTGAAGCCACGGGATCTGTCTGCCGTCTTTGCTATGGCTGGAGTCTAGCCCACTTCCATCTGGTGGACATGGGAGAGGCCGTCGGGATTATTGCGGCCCAATCCATTGGCGAACCAGGAACCCAGCTAACCATGCGCACCTTCCACACCGGTGGGGTATTTACCGGGGAAGTGGCCCAGCAGGAACGCGCCCCTAGTGCGGGCACGATTAAGTATGGCCCCAAGTTACGGGTGCGGGCCTCGCGGACTCGCCACGGCGAGGATGCCTTTTTAGTGGAAACCCGTGGACTCTTGCTTCTGAAAACCAGTGGCAAGACCTATGAGTTTGATATTTCCCAAGGCTCGACAATCTTGGTTGCCGATGGCAGTCAGGTGATCCCAGGTCAGCTTTTAGCGGAGGTTGCCCAAACCAGTCGGAGTGTGCGGAAGTCCACGGAAAAGGTCACCAAGGACGTTGCCTCGGATTTGGCGGGTCAGGTTAAATTTGTCAACCTAGAAGCGGAAGAAAAGCGCGATCGCCAGGGGACAACAACCCGCGTCGCTCCCCGTGGTGGCTTGATTTGGGTTCTCTCCGGTGAAGTATATAACTTACCCCCTGGGGCCGAGCCTGTAGTGAAGGATGGAGCCACCATTGAGGTAGGCACTATTTTAGCGGAAACCACCGTCAAAACCGAGCATGGTGGTGTTGTTCGTCTGCCGGAGCAAGAAGAAAGCAAAGGCGGCCGCGAAGTAGAAATTATTACTGCTTCGGTGATGCTAAACAGGGCCAGTATCATCAAGGAAACCCACCAAGGCCGCGAACATTACATCATTGAAAGCTCTTTTGGTCAGCGTTTTTCCCTGAAGGCGGCCCCTGGAACCAAGGTGGCCAACGGCCAGGTAGTAGCGGAACTAATTGATGATCACTACCGCACCCAAACCGGCGGGATTCTTAAGTATGCCAGTATTGAAGTCTCGAAAAAAGGGAAGGCGAAACAGGGCTACGAAGTCCTGAAGGGGGGAACGCTCCTTTGGATTCCCGAAGAAACCCACGAGGTGAACAAGGATATTTCCCTGCTCTTGGTGGAGGATGGCCAGTACGTGGAAGCGGGTACTGAAGTTGTTAAAGACATTTTCTGCCAAAGCAGTGGTGTGGTAGAGGTGATCCAGAAAAATGACATCCTCCGGGAAATTGTGATTAAACCGGGTTCCTTGCACCTTGTGGATGATCCAGAAGCGGCCCGCAGTAAGCACGGCACCCTGGTTCACCCTGGGGAAGAAGTTCTGCCTGGACTGACAGTGACCGAACTGTATCAATTGGACTACCTGGAAGATGGCCCGGACGGCCCGGCAATTTTACTGCGGTCTATTCAGGAATTTACCGTTCCCGATGAACCCTCCATCCCCAGCCAGGATTCCAGTGATGCCTCTGGTCAGGCCATTCATATGCGGGCGGTACAGCGATTGCCCTTTAAGCATGATGAGCGAGTCAAGTCCGTAGATGGGGTCGATTTACTCCGTACTCAATTAATGCTGGAAATTGGTAATGAGGCTCCCCAGTTAGCGGCGGACATTGAAATTGTTCCCGACGAGACCGATGAAGAGATTCAGCGTCTGCAATTAGTGATTCTAGAATCATTGATGATTCGCCGTGATATTTCTGCGGATCAAACCCAGGGCAGTACCCACACCAGTCTCTTGGTGAAGGATGGGGATAAAATTCCACCGGGGGCTGTGATTGCCCGTACCGCGATTAAATCAAAGCAAGCGGGTCAAGTGCAGGGCATTCTCCGCAGTGGCGAATCGGTGCGGCGGATTTTGATTATCACCGAGGGCGATCGCCTCGTGGTAGATATTGGCTCCGCGACCCCTAGCGTTGAAGTGGGAGATCTACTGCGGGATGGGGAAGAACTTGCTGAAGGAGTCGTGGCCCCTGAAACCAGTGAAGTGATTGCCATTGAATCCGGCCAAATCACCCTGCGAATTGCCCGCCCCTATTTAGTCTCACCGGGGGCCGTTCTCCAGATTGATGATCACGATCTGGTGCAGCGGGGAGATAACCTAGCCCTGCTGGTTTTTGAACGGGCCAAAACCGGGGATATTATTCAAGGTTTACCCCGGATTGAAGAACTGTTGGAGGCGCGGCATCCCAAGGAAAAATGTGTCTTAGCGGTACGCCCCGGAACCTGTCAGGTCATTTATAGTGACGATGATGCCATTGAACTGAAGGTGATTGAGGATGATGGCACCATTCAGGACTATGCAATGCTACCGGGACAAAACCCGATTGTCATTGATGGCCAAAAGGTGGATGCTGGGGAAGCTCTTACGGATGGCCCCATTGACCCCCACGATATTCTGAGTATTTACTTTGAATACAATAAGCCCAATGGTCTGTTGCAAGCCGCCCAAATTAGTTTGCAAAAGGTGCAGTCCTTCTTGGTGAATGAGGTGCAATCCGTTTACTTAAGCCAAGGGATTGAGATTTCTGACAAACACATTGAGGTCGTCGTTCGGCAAATGACCGCCAAGGTGCGGATTGATGATGCTGGGGATACGGTTTTGATCTCCGGTGAATTAATGGGGCTACGGCAGGCAGAAAATGCTAATGATCCCATGTCCTTAACGGGCGGGGCACCGGCCCAATATACGCCCATGCTTTTGGGTATCACCAAGGCCTCCTTGAATACCGATAGCTTTATTTCGGCGGCAAGCTTCCAGGAAACCACCCGCGTACTAACGGAGGCGGCAATTGAAGGCAAGTCGGATTGGCTGCGGGGTCTGAAGGAAAACGTGATTATTGGTCGCTTAATTCCGGCGGGAACCGGCTTTAACAGTTACGAAGATCTGCTAGATGCGGAAGAGGACGACTTTGAAGAGGAGGATGGGAATGGACGTAAAATCGGCACCCATGTAATTGAATTAGAGCCGGAGCCGGAAGTGATTGAACCGGAACCCCCCTCCAGCTTGGGTGAGGATGTTCTCATTGATGATGTCATTGCTGGCCAAGTCATGGATCAGTATTCCTCTAGTAAGAGTAGTCGTGCCAATGGTCACGATCGCCTTAAGGATCAACTGGAGGATGAGGACATGGATGATGAAGATGACGAGGATGGGGAAGATGACTACGATAATGATGATGATTTTGAGGAGGATGAAGATTAAGGGGAACGTTAGGATAGGTATACGTTGATCACAGATGGAGTAACCGCTATGCGACGGAAATGGATCACAGTTCTCATTCTTTTTGTGGGGGTGATTCCCTTTGTTGCGATCTCCATTGTGCCGCTTTTGAGTACGGTCTTTAATCCAAATCAGTCCACTGCAACTCCGGTTGACACGGCAGCGATTGAACAAGTCCAAAATCAAACGGCGGAGCTTGAGGCCCAGGAAAAGGGCTATCAATTGGTTCTAGAGCGGGAGCCAAAAAATGCGACGGCCCTAGAGGGTTTGGTCATGGCCCGTTTGCAATTGATTCAAATGGGGCAGCGGGAGATCAAAAGCGTGATTCAACCCCTGCAAACCCTAGCGGAGTTGCAACCGGAGCAAACCGATTACAGTGTTCTCCTAGGCCAAGCTCAACAGCAAACCGGCGATCGCGAGGGGGCAGCCCAAACCTATCAGCGTGTCTTAGCAAAAGCACCGGGAAATCTGAATGCCCTCCGCGGCCTAGTAGACCTCTATTTAGAGCAAGATCGGCCCCAAGCCGCCATTGGTCTGGTGGAGGAAACCCTTCAGCAAGCGGATCAGGCGAACCAATTGCAACCCGGTACGGTGGATATTTCCTCTGTGAAACTTTTGCTAGGGGACATTTATCTGAACCAGCAGCAGTTTGATGATGCCCTCGCCCTATTTCAAAATTTAGCTAAAGAGAATCCCAATGATTTTCGTCCCGTCCTCGCCCAAGCCATGACCCTGACCAATCAAGGGAAGGCAAAGGATGCGGCCCCCCTCTATGCCCAAGCGGTGACATTAGCTCCACCCCAATATAAGGATCAAATTCAACAAACCGCTGAACAGGCAGAGACGTTAAGTCAACCTAGCCCTGAGTCCAGTCCCGAATAATTGATTTTAGTGTGTTCTCTCAAATTTCTTGGAGTTCTTTTGCCAGGATTTCATTGACCTGATCGGAAATTTTAGCGGGATAGGTATCCTCTGGAAACCCAGGACGACGGGCATCTAAAAAAGGCAACATGAATTGATGAACTAATCGCTGGGCTAATCGTTTGGGCGGAGACTGAAGGTGATTGGTAAATTGATAGCGGGGCAACTCTGTCCCTGGCTGCCAGTAGTTGAGCATGGGTTCATCATTGGCGGTGACAAATTCACGCCAGTCCGCCGTTGACCAGTGATGTTCGTCGGCATTCCCCCAGTTTTTACGATTTTCCGGATCTGCCATCATAATGGCCCGTAACCGGCAGCGGCGATCCAGTTGGCGTGGATCTCGGTTGGGATAGTGGCGAATCGGTAGCCGTTCCTTTGCGACAAAACCAGCATTATAGGGAAAGGAGGTATGAATTGACCACTTCATCGTACTCCGATAGCGACAGAGCCGGGGTTCACTATAAAGGCTGGGCATAAAGTAGCGGCGGCGGTCTTGAATGGGTCGCTGGCGATCGCCGAGGGTTTCTTCGCCCTTTTCCCAAGCAATGACTTCTTTTTCTGTCAGCTTAAAGTCGTAATATTGATGGTAGACAATGGTCTCCTCTGGGCGTAAATAGGTTTTCACAAATTCAGGGGGAGGAATATGATGAAATTCATCGGCATCCACCCGCAAAAACCAGTCGCCCTCTTCCATTTTTTCCCTAGCCTGGTGAAAGATATATCCCCGTAGCCGAGTTTCTGAATAATATACGGGGTCTTTTTTCAGGGGGATGACGCGGCGATCGCGATCGGCAAAATCCAGGACAATCTCCCAGGTGTGATCAATACTGCCGGTGTCAAAGACATAAATAGCATCAGCCCAGGTAAGCATGTGGTCTAAACATTGACCGATAATATCTGCTTCTTCACGAACCGGTAGTAAACAGTGAAATTTCATAGGGAATCGCTAAAATAAGATTCAATATTCCTGAGGGGAACACATTCGGATTTTTTTAAGGTTCTATATAGATTAAAACATTCGGGACTGACGGGTAAACGATGCTTGGATTCAGTTTTCATCATCCTAAAGCCACGCCCCATTCCCCTAAGCATATTACCAGGGCGTTTGACCTTGAGTCCATAGATTAGTCCGTTGATGACCGTCCCCATAACGGTGGGCAAGAGGTGGGAATCTGGGGCATTCAGGTAATAAAATAAAACGTCATTTTGGCGACCATACTCATCTGCCCTGACGGAAATTCGACCCGGGGGTTGGAGGTGATGAATGGGATCTGCACACCCTAATCGAGTAGCCAATTTAGACTCTAGGAGACGAATACACAGATCCCCCTCTTCGCCCATATAAAAGAAAAATTCTCGATAGCCGCCTACCCTTAAAAAAGCTGATTTTAGGATGGCATGGGAGGCGGCCACAAAGGCATGGGTTACATAAATTTGATCCTTATCCGGTGCTTTGGTGTGAACAATATCATCTTGCAGGATATTACTGTAGGGAATAGCAACGGCCCCAATGCGGCGATCGCTAAATTCGGCAAGGGTTTGCTCAATGGTGTAGGGAGACTGGAGGATTGAGTCGTCATCTAGGGGAAAAACGACTTCCGTGGTTGCCAGCTTAATCCCTTCATTGCGATGAAAGCAGGGGCCTTTATTTGCCGATGAACGGTAATAGTCCACCTCAGGAAATTTTTGCCGCACCATGGCCTCGGTTCCATCACTGGAGGCATCATCCATGACTAATATTTTGATGGGAACACTTTGATTCTGGGCCGCAGCGATCGCCTGCCCTAGAATGTCGCAGCGATTATGGGTTGTAAATACAATCGTCGCTTCCGGCCGCATCGGTATGGAACCCTAGCTCCCTAGGTACAAGGGTTCTGCCATGGGGAAATTCCCATCCTCTAAGGGGATGCCCTCCGCTTCTTGGGCCCAGGACTTATAGTCAAAAATAAGTTGATTCATGAGTCGTTGCTTAATGGTGAGCAAAACACTTTTCAGCAAACCATTCCCCGTCGCTTCCAAAATAGGCATAGGTGTCAGGGAGAGGGGGGGGGGCATATCTACCCCAACCCTTAGATCCGCCAAACCAATTAAACGAATTCCTTGCTCCGTTTTCTGGGGACGCAAATGGCCGGCTAAATCTAAGCGAAAACGGCGGTTAATATAGTCTACACCGCGAATCTCGCAGTCCAGGGAACGCAGGGTCAGCCGACCATCCGCACGGGTTTTTACCTCTAAATCCACCACGGGCTGAAGGGAGACCATCAAAAAATTTAAGGGGCGCATTTTTAAGCGAAAGCTATTTTCCCCCAAAAACTCAACTCGACTCGGATCCGTGAGGGCGTAAACAAGACGCTTGGGCTGCCGTAAATAGTGCTGAATCGGAGTGGGCTGGGTTGGAACATCGAGGGCAACCGTTTGAGTGGCAGAGAAATTCAGATACATAGCACTCCTGGGACAACTAATCGAGCTTCTTAAAATAATTTTAACAAATTGTTACATTTATCCCCAAAAGAATAATCTCTTAAAGGGTGATCCTGTTGATGTCCGATGATTATAGGTCTCGGCGATCGCTCCCAAGGGTTTTGGTTTGAAAGATTCTTTAATGGTATCCCCTTAGGCTGACATTAGGCTAATCGTGCACAAATTAATTACCATTGCACTGTTACACCATCGTATTCACTCATGACAAATTTACTCATGGCAAAGTCCCACGTACTGCCCGAAGACTCTTCCATTCAGGCACCTAGTTTGACAGGGTGGGAGGGGTTAGCCATGGATATAGAGCAGATTGCCGTAGAATATTAGTTTTGAGTATTCTAGATTTCTTCTGATGGAATCAATAAAAGAAACGTAACTGCACCCCCTTATTTATAACACTTGAGTCGAAACTATTATGACCGTTAGCCTAGGCTTTATTATTTCTGCATCAGTAGATCAAAAATCAGAGTTTGCTGTTTGGCAAGCCGACTTAATTCGCTCGGCAACGGGAGAACCGGGCTTTGTGAGTGTCGAAGTATTGCCGAAATATCCCAGTAAATCTCCAAATACGGCCCTTATTTTTACATTTGATACGGAAGCTCAATTAATCGCCTGGCAACATCAAAATAAGACTCAGACCCTTTTTGCAGAGCGATCTATCCAAAAAGTTCAGCCAACGAGTTTAGGCAAAGACTATCAAGTCCATGGTTCTGTAACAGACGTAATTACCAATATTATTCAACCCGATCGGGAAGGGGAGTATCTAGATTGGATTCGCAGGATTCAGATGATGCAATCCCAGTTTCCAGGCCACTGTGGGGTTTATTTTCAGTCACCCCTTCATTCCCAAAAGCCAGAATGGATCACCCTGCTGCGGTTTGAAACCCTCCAGGATTTAGAAGTCTGGTATGGATCCCCGATTCGCGAAGAACTACAACAGGAAGCTGAAAATTTTATTCTTTCAATACAACGCCAACGGGTACAGGGTGCATTTGCGGGCTGGTTTCCCAGTGCATCTACTCCACCACCGGTTTGGAAGCAAACCCTACTGGTACTTTTGGTTCTTTTTCCGATTGTGATGCTCCAGCAGCGATTTTTAAGTCCAGTATTGAAAACGTGGGGGTTAAACTCATCTCTGAGCATTTTTATTGGCAATGCCATGAGTGTTCATCTGGTTGCTTGGCCGATGATGCCTCTGGCCCAATCCTTTATGCAGTGGTGGCTGAGTCCCCCCCCAGGTAGTCAACGTCGCCTCATTAATGCCGTGGGGTTGGGGACTTTAACCTGTTTTTACACGATTCTTGTTGCTGTATTTTGGAACTTACTATGATTGATTTTTGAAAACAATTATACAAAATCAGTTTCCTCGAACAGTGGTTCTCTAAAATGATTTGACTTGTTATACTCCTAATAAAGTCGTCAAGTTCCATTGAGTTAACCTAAATTTCTCTGTGTCCTAAAGTCTATATAGTAATCTTCTTTGATTTGTGAGAGTAATATTCTGATAGTGCAAAGGTTTCAGCTTTCATCCATCTCATGAATCACTGCGGATTCCTATATTATGATTTTAGAGTGCTATAGAAGGGAAAATTAAGTAATGACAGAGAGATTTTATTTATTTGAAGATGAAAAAAAAGAAAAGATTGTTTCATCATTTTCAAATCCACAACCTGGTAAAGAAGATAGAATTGAATGTTTATCTGAAGATGATCCAAGAGTACAGGAATACTTAGGGCCAGAATGGGCAAGAGCTAAATTTCAAGCATGGAAAATTAATTCCTTGGATGATTTAATTGCTATTTTTCCTTACCTTCGTAATAATCCTAAATATGGTTTTCGTGGTCAAAGTAACTATAACTGGTCACTAGCAACAGTTTTAGAGCGTAATAAAAATAAAATTTTTCAACAATATGGATTTTTACATGAATATGAGCATAGAGTTTTAATTGAAGCCCAAAGAAGATCGCATTTGTACTTTGATAATAATCCAGACAACCAAGATTCTCTAAGTTGGTTATCACTCCTCAGACATTTGGGTGTTCCTACTAGATTATTAGACATTTCTTGGAGTATCTTTATTGCTACATATTTTGCAGTAAGCTCTAATCCTGATAATGATGGTTGTATATGGTTTTTTAATCAATATGAAATGGGTGGAGAACTGAGAAATAATCTTTCTAAGAATGAAAATGTTTTGTTTTACAAAGATCATAATATTGGAACTTTTGTAGATTTTTACCAGCCACCAACCATTGATCCCAAAAAAATACCTATAAAAATTGAAGGTAAAATAACTTATTCTGATATAATAGCGAATGGAATAAATATTAATTTACTTTTCAATCTAGCTCTATTAGGAGTGTTAAGTGTTAAAGGAGTAATTTTTGTTGAGCCTTATTGGATGAACAAAAGAATGGAAATGCAACAGGGAGCATTTTTAGTGCCTCTGAATATTAGAAATAGTTTTGAAGAAAACCTAGGTAGTCTATGTTCTATAGACAGTATTCAGAAAGAAATAGAGATTCAAGACATAAGACATGATTCTGCTTTAATTGGTAAAATGTGTTCTAATGCTTGGGTTGCCAAAATTAGAATACCTAAAGATATTAAGGGTGAGTTAAAAACTTTTCTTGATTCAACTAATGTTCGAAGACTAGTTTTATTCCCTGATGTTGATGGTCTATCCGGATATTTAAATGATTTAGTCCCATCGTCAAATTAAAAAAAATTCGGTAGTTCTATTTTCTAAAGGATGGAGGACAATCAAGTACTCCCGAAGGCTTTGCAGGAAGAGTCAGCCAGTGTCAGGCTATTTTTTTCTCCTTTACAAAAGGGCACTACCAGAATTAAAATTTTCCGTTGGACAGGCAGATTTTATTCATTAAAAACTGGCACGCCCAGAAACAAATCATTCCTGAGTATTTTTATTGGCAATGCCATGAGAGTTCGTTATTTTTGTGGCTGTATTTTGGAACTTAAATTATGATTACTTGTTCAAAGAAATTAGTAATATAGCAACCGCCATGACATTCAGGACATTCAAGGGGGCTGAAACCAAGAAGGGGCTTAAAACCCTTGTCCTAATTGAAATGGCTACTGCTATACACGCGGAAATTAGTAATGCACGCGATTCGGAATTTCCGAAAATTTCTTCCAAACCTCCACGGCTTCTTCCCGCAGTAGTTCAGTTTCTGGCACTAAAGCACGCTGTTCTGGAGGCTTGGCTAATTCTTCATAGAAGTTTTCATCTTCAAAGGCTCCGTAGAGGAGTACATCTTCACAGCGGGCCCCATAATACATCTTGTCAATGCGGGCCCAGAAGGCCGCCGTCAGACACATAGGGCAGGGGTAGGCACTGGTATACAACGTACAACCCGTCAGGTGATAGGTTCCCAACTTTTTGGCCGCATCCCGGATTGCGGCGACTTCCCCGTGCCACGTGGGGTCATTTTCGGCCACAACATGGTTATAGCCTTCACCTACAATTTCGCCATCCTTAACGATGACAGCACCAAAACAGCCACCGGTTTTTTCTTCTAGGCCGCCCTTTGCACTCAGTTCAATGGCCCGGCGCATAAACCGCTCATGATCCGGAACGTGATCCATTTTTTCAACCAGAATAAATATAAGAATATCTTCTCATACTTGAGTTTCATTCCAAATCCTCCCTACTTACCTTCAGTAGGCTGTGCCTATTGGAGTGGGCAGGGCTTTGATTTTTATGGCCCCAAAAATCAACTAGGGTAGGCTAACCTGAGGTTTTGGATTGGGTAATTTGAGGGAAATTAATGCGGCGGCTAAAACCAAGGCCATGGAAAACCACAAACAGCCCACTAAACTAAAGAGTTGATAGACAATCCCTGACAGGATGGTTCCCAGTAAGCGACCGCCAGAATTAGCCATGTAATAGAAGCCCACATTTAGGGCAACTTTATCGTCTTCGGTATAGGCCAAAACTAGGTAGGAATGCACCGCAGAATTGAAGGCAAAGACTAAGCCAAACAGTAGCAGGCCGAAAATAATCACTAAATTGGCATCAAAGTTAGCCATTAACCCTAGGGCGATCGCCGCCGGCACAATTGTTAAAATACCCGTCCAAAAGCGAATGGTTCCAGCCTGGGGAGGGCGGCCATGGTTGACAGTACGCAGTAAGGTGGGGGCCAAGGACTGGACAATGCCATAGCCAATCACCCAAATGGCTAAAAAGCCCCCTACTTCATAAAATGTCCAATCTAAAACACTCTGAAGATAAACGGGTAATCCCACCACAAACCAAACATCACGGGCCCCAAACAGGAAAAACCGCGCCGCTGATAAAATATTAATTTCTTTGCTCTTGGAAAAAAGCTGCTTAAACTTGACCTTAGTCTTGATTTTGCCCATGCCCCGTGGCAGCATCAGCCCGGTTAACATCACCAGAATTAATCCCCCAGCCATAATCCAGAGAGCATGGGTAAAGCCAAAGAGGGAAAGCAACACACTGCCGACAAAGAAGCCGACCCCCTTGAGGGCATTTTTTGATCCCGTGAGGATTGCCACCCAGCGAAACAACCTGGATTGGGCCTCCTGGGGGACGACTAGGCGGATGGCACTTTTAGAACTCATTTTGGTGAGATCCTTGGCGACCCCAGAAAACGCCTGGGCGACCATCACATAGGGAATGGCCAGGGCGAGGGGCCAACTTTGCTCCAGGGGTGAGAGCATGAGCAGGGAAAAAACCTGCAAGCCAATGCCAGCGTAGAGGGTGACATTTAAGCCCAATTGGGAACCAATCCAGCCCCCCAAAAAGTTGGTGACGACTCCAAAAATCTCGTAAAAGAGAAACAAAAAGGCAATTTGAATGGGGGTATAGCCAATCTGGTTAAAGTATAGGAGTACCAGCATCCGTAGGGCCCCATCCGTAATCGTAAAGCCCCAGTAGGCAAGGGTCACGATCGCATAGTTGCGGATATTATTGGGATTAGCTGTACTGGCGGACATAGGGTTGGGTCTCTCTCGGGTAGGGCAGTGGCCATGGAGCCAGATTTTAAGCTGCTAAACTGAGGGCGACCTTGCGGGCTAATTCGGCCATGCGATTGGCGTAACCCCATTCATTGTCATACCAGGCCAGGATTTTGACTTGGGTACCATTCACCACCATGGTTGATAGGGCATCTACGATTCCAGAGCGGGGATCGTTGCAATAGTCTACGGAAACAAGGGGGCGTTCTTCATAGCCCAAAATCCCCTTGAGTTCTCCGGCGGCGGCATCCTTTAGGAATCCATTCACTTCTTCCACTGTGGTGGGCCGCTCTACTTCAAAGACACAATCGGTCAGGGAGGCATTTAATAGGGGAACCCGCACCGCTAAGCCGTTTAATTTGCCCTTGAGTTCAGGATAAATGAGGGCGATCGCCGTGGCAGAGCCAGTGGTAGTGGGAATAAGGGAGGTGAGGGTAGAGCGGGCCCGGCGCAGGTCTTTGTGGGGAGCATCCACAACGGATTGGGTGTTGGTGGCATCATGGATGGTGGTAATTAGACCATGGCGAATGCCGAGACTACCGTGAATCACTTTCACCACCGGGGCTAAACAGTTGGTGGTACAGGAGGCGGCCGTTAACAGGTGATGTTCATCCTGGTTGTAGAGGTGATCATTGACTCCCATGACGATGTTGAGGGCCTGTTCCTTGACGGGGGCCGCCACAATCACTTTTTTGACCCCCTGATCAAAGTAGCCTGCCAACTGCTCAGGGGTGCGAAATTTACCAGAACATTCCAGGACAATCTCAATGCCCTTGTCTACCCAGGGGACTTCTTCGGGTTTGGCAAACTCAGAAAAACTAATGGATGTCCCCCTCAGGGCGATCGCAACCTCCGTGGCTTGAATGTCTTGGTGCCAGCGACCATGTACCGAGTCAAATTCCAACAGATGGGCAGCGGTTTTAGCTCCACCTTTCAGTTCATTAATGTGGGTAAACTCTAGCTCGGGCCAGGTGGATGCTGCCCGTAGGGCCAGGCGACCAATGCGGCCAAATCCATTAATACCAATGCGTACCGCCATAAAATTGAATCCTTATCCTGGGGTTGATCTCTGGTGTTCCGGGGGGATTTCCGCAGGTTCTTAAACAAACCTTTACCGAAAAAGTGATCCAGGATAAAGATATTTCAAATAAACTTGTTGTGTCAAGTATCGCAGCCGAGAATGATCGGCCCAGGGTTTAGGGTGTGGCGGCAAAAAAGCGATCGCCCAGGGAAAGTAGAAAGGGACAGGGGGGGCGATCGCTCAGGTCATAATGGCGATGCCAATCAAAGCCAGCCCAGGAGAAGGGGGCCTTGTGGGCCGCCGAGAGCCAGAGTAACCGTTTTGCCCGGGTCATGGCCACGTAGAGCAAGCGATAGTCCTCGGCAATTTTCAGTTCCTTAGCCTGCTGCCAAGCGGTGTTCAAATCGGGAATGGGGTGATGGCTGGCCCTCGCGCGAATTTGGGCCCGGGCCACATCCGCTAAATTGACCTCTCCTAAAAACTGAGCCGTGGCCGGAACCCAGAGACTGCCAGGAATGGTTTGGGCATGGAGAAAGGGTAAAAACACTGCGTCCCAATCCAGGCCCTTGGCCTTGTGCATGGTAATAATCGTCACCTGGCCAGAGCGAGTATAGCGGCTATCGGTTTCTTCCAGTTCCACATTCTCAAACTGATTGCTCTTAACAATGTCCTGCCAAAGGGGGAAGACCACCGCCCAGGTTTGGCGGGTCTGGGCCATCATCGCCAACTGATGAATTAAACTATCGGCGGTGGCCAGTTCCGTGGGACTATAGCCGACATAATTGGCACAGTAGGCAATTAGGGGATATAGGGGCAGTGCTAAACGGGCCTGTAGCAATTCCTGGCAGACTTGGCGGGCCTCCTGTTCGCGATCGCTACCGGGGTCGTCAAGGGCAGTGGGATAGAGAAATACTTCCGGTTGGCTTGCCAGGCGATTCAGGTCTTGGGGCTGGATTTTTTGCCGTTCCGTCAAAACCTTGAGGGCAGCCTTGAGGTAATCAGGGGAATGGGGGCGATGTAGAAATTGGACAAGGGTTAATAACTCCTCCGGGACATGGGAGCGGCGTTCATTCCCCCCCACGTCAAAAATGGTAATGCCCTGGGTTGCCAAAGAGTTATCCCAACCGTACTCCTGGGGGTTGCGCAGGACATCGGCAATAAAGCGACCCTGTTTATTTTCACGAACGAGAATGGCGGCATTGGCCTGGGGATTGGCTTGGAATAGTTCTGCCAGTCGTTGCTGGACGAGGTGTACGGAGGCAAAAATATCCGGGGGAAAATGTAGCTCTAGGCCCTGTCCCCATGGGGGAGGATTTGCCCCCGGCTGGGGATCATTGGCAGCAACAGGTTGAATATCTTGGCTGCGAAAGGGCAACTCACCACCGGCCACCTGGGCACCATTAGCCCAATGGACTAAAAAGTTAGCCGCTTCAATAATAATGGGGCTACAGCGACCTGCCTGGGCCATTTCATAGAAGCGACCCTGGGCTTGACAGTCCTGACAAAACTCACGGAAGAATAGGGGATCCGCCGATGTGAAGGTGGAGTTAATGGCTTGATTGGGATCCCCCACCCGCACAAAATTAACGGGGCGATCGCCCTGGGCGGCAATTAATTCCAAAAGGCGGGTTTGCAGAGGGCTGGAATCTTGGGCTTCATCCTCAAAGACCGCATAGACCCGTTCTTGCCAATCTTTACGCAGTTTATCATCCTGCTCCAACAGCTTTAAGGCACTGAGAATCATCTCGTCATAGTCGATCCACTGGCGTTCCCCCAGACCCTTTTGATAGCGGTGATAGAGATCGGCGGCGATCGCCAGAATTGGGTAAGGATCCTCCACCTGATCCGCCAAGGCATAGAGATCCGCCGGCGTGAGATAGGAGCTTTTGGCCGTGCCTACGGCGATATTGGCTAACTTGGGCAAAATATCCGTCAACAGGGCCGTGCGGCGGCGCAGAACCTCCGTTTCCTCAGAGTCATCTTGTTGCCCCCTAATCAGATCCTCTAGGATATGCGGGTTTTGCCGGGCCCATTGCTCCACACAACTGCGGTAAAGTCGTTTTTTGTCGTAATCAGAAATGAGACTCACCACCGTTAAATCCAAACCCAAGCGTGGATGACTGGTGGCAATATTTAAGGCTAAACCATGGAGCGTTTGCACCGTAAAACCCGTGCGAGGCAACCCCAAGTCATTCAGGTATTGGCGAATCCGTGCCTTGATATTGGCCGCCGCCGATCGCGTAAACGTGACCACGACCAATTGGCGATGATGATTTAACTGCTCCCGAGCCACGGAAATTGCCGCAGCTACTGCCATCCCATGGGATTTACCCGCCCCCGGAACCGCCGAGACCGCAAGGGGGCCCCCCAGCCAATCCGCCAATTCCCGTTGTCCCGGCCGCAACGTAGCCCGTAATTGCATCAAGGCCCGATCCTGGGCAATGGTCTCCATAAATTTGTCTATCCCCTAAAAGGCGATCGTGAATGTTAGCGTTGCTACATACAAATTTTTGTTACAAAACGGTCAGGATTTGAAAACATATGAGGAAAATCGTATAATTGAATACAGAAAGTCTGAGATGCCATCCTCATTTATTACGTTTTTTCAAGTAATTGTCCCAATCTTTTGGTTTTCAGGAGCCATACTTCATTATGAAACTAACCTATCGTGGTGTCGCCTATCAGGCCAATTCGGTCAAGCTTCCCCTTGTTAACGACACAATCAGCGGCAAATATCGGGGCGCGACTTGGCAGGGCAAAAAACTAGCCGAATCCATTGATCAGCCGATGTATACTCTTTGCTGGCGGGGTGTAACCTACAACACGGATGGTTCCCTAGTGCCCGTGGAAGCAACCCAGGGTTCTCTGTCCGGGATTTTAGCTGACTCTACCAAGCCCATGGCCATGGATCAGCACCGGGCCGCCATTCTCAAGAGCTTAGAGCATCGGATCAATGTTGCCCGCAATCAAGGGAATCAGCAACTTGTCCAAGCCCTCGAAGATGAATGGAAACAGTTTGCCTAGGGCGTTCTTTTTGCTCCGGCGGTGAGTGGGGGTTTCGGCCCCCATTTTTATTTGCCCGATTTTTGCCCTTAAATTTTTTGACCAACCAAAAGAACATTTTTGCCAATGGGAGGGGGAACGATTTGCTCAATCACTCGCATCGGCGGAATGACTAATTTGTCGTAAAGGGAAACACTGCCCTGGCCTAGGGAACGCCCCAGTAAAACAAAGTTGATGTACCACGGTAAAATCCCCACTAGATCAAAATAGTCTGCCTGAAGAATGGAAAAGCCGGCATTTTTGACCCTGTTCATTAATCCTGATTTGGTATAACGGCGAAAATGTCCAATCTGCTGATCAAAGCTGCTATACAACCAGCCAAGGGCCGGCACAAAGATCAATAGATATCCCTTGGGTTTGAGGGCTTGCCAGGCATGGGTCAGTTCCGTCCGATCATCTTCGATATGCTCAAGGACGTTAATATAAACCACCGCATCAAAGATCCCTTGACCATAGCTGGGACTAAAGAAATCATTGACGGCCCTTGCCCGTTGATCTGGGGCCAGGGACTGGGCTAAGTCCGGATACATCTCCTGGGAGGGTTCAAAGGCGACAAGCTGATCAATGTTTTTCTCTAGGAGGAGGTTGGATATACTTCCCTTGCCGGCCCCCACCTCGGCGATCGCCCCAGTTAGATAGGGGCTAAACACATCCATGATCCACTGATGGTAATTCACGGCAAAGGACATAGCTTCCAGATCCTTGCCAGGATAACTCAGACTAGGACTCTGGGCCATGGTGGGGGTTCTCCGCTGCGATCGCCCATCTTTAATATTTAATACGATCTAGTACTATCTGGTACGAGTTAGTACAAGCTATCCCATCTCCCTTGAGCGGGAATCAAAGAGGGCCGTATAAGCTCAAAGTGTACCTGATTTGCTTCAACAAAGGATACAGGATACAGCTAGTAGCAGTGGGGATGCAGGTAGTGGAACAAGAATCAGCCTACTGGTTGGCATGGGCCCAAATTCCGGGGGTGGGGCCGGTCTTACTCAAACGGATTTGGCAATTTTTCGGATCCCTTAGCCAGGCATGGCAGGCCCCCCTCGGTGAATTAGCCCAGGTTGATGGGGTGGGTCCAAAACTCCTAGATATGATTTGCCAGCAACAACAAACCACAAATATTGCCGAAAACTATCAAACCCACTGCGCTAAAAATCCCTATTTCTGGACACCCGCCGATCCCCTATACCCACGGCTATTGGGGGAAATTCCCGATCCGCCGCCCTTCCTCTACTATTCCGGTGACATTAACCCAGGGGAAAATCAGGGGCAAATCACGGCCGTGGCGATCGTGGGCACAAGGGAGCCTTCGGACTACGCCAAACGTTGGACCCGCAAATTGGCTCGCACCCTAGGAGAGCATGGATTTTTAGTCGTTTCCGGTTTAGCCGCTGGGATTGATACAGAGGCCCACAGAGGTTGCCTGGAAGGGGGCGGGCGCACCATGGCCGTATTAGGGACGGGGATTGATCTAATTTATCCCCCTCAAAATCGTCATCTCTATGGAGAAATTTGCCGCAACGGGGTCATTGTCAGTGAATATGTCGCAGGAACCCCCGCCGATCGCCCCAACTTTCCCCGCCGCAATCGGATTATTGCTGGGTTATGCCGAGCAACCTTAATTATGGAAGCCCCTAGTAAATCCGGCTCCTTAATTACCGCTAGAATTGCCGCTGAGTACGGGCGAGATGTGTATGTGTTGCCGGGCAGTTTGGATAATCCACGGGCGATGGGTTGCTTGGGCTTGGTCAACCGAGGGGCGCAAATCATTTTGGGAGCAGGACATTTGCTCGAGCTATTGGGCCAAACACCAACCATGGACCCGCCACCCCGCCAGGAACGTCCTCCCTTACCGGCGGAACTCAATTGCCTTCTGGAAGCGATCGCCCGCCTATCCTTAAATACTAACCAGCCCGCCGTCGCCTTTGATTTAATCGTCCAGGAAACTCACCTGTCTGCCGCTGCCGTCTCCAGTGGTTTATTGCAGCTTGAACTCATGGGCCTCGTCAGCTCAGAACCAGGGATGCGCTACCAAAGCTTATGCTAGGGGATACCTCGATTAATTCAAAATTTGGGGCGATCGCAAACGAGATTTCAATGGTTTCAGCCTCTATTTTTAGCAGATCGAGCAATTTTTCGAGGTGCCCTTATGTCTAGGTAGTCGAGCTAGGTTGTCTGAGGTTTTATCTCGTCAACGTCCATTGACTTTGGAGATGATTCGGAAGTTGAACCAAGAATTAGGGATTCCAGCGGAGATTCTTATTCAGCCCTATGAATCATCGCAAATTCCTGCCTAAAGCATAATGTTCGTTCTCCCTAGAGATAGCTAATAACCTCCTCGGTTTCATAGCGCACTTTGGGTAGGGACGCATACTTATCATCGTCAGCCCGATAGCCCAAGGTACAGACCACAACAGACTTATACCCCTGGGTAGGCAACCCTAAAAGCTCGTCGTATTTTGCCGGATTAAACCCTTCCATGGGACAGGTATCAATGCCTAGCATCGCTGCGGCCGTCATTAATTGACCCAAAGCCAAGTACACCTGACGGGTTGACCAGTCATCCATGTCTAGGGGGTAGGGCGGCTTCTCTAAAAACCCTTTGACCACATCGCCATACTTTTGCAGATTCTCTATGGGGACTTGGTGAACGGCCGCTTGGCGGGCCAAGTATCGATCTACGTCCTCGGTATTAATTCCCTTTTTGATGGCCAACACCACTAAATGGGAGGCATCCACCACTTGTTTTTGTCCCCAGGAATGATTGACCAGTTCTTGGCGAAGTTCTGGGTCAGTGACCACAAAGAATTTCCAGGGCTGTAAACCAAAGGACGAGGGAGCCAATACCAGGCTTTGCTCTAGTACTCGCCAGGTCGATTCTGGAATTTTCTTTGAAGCATCAAATTTTTTGGTGGCATAACGCCACTGCAACTGCTGGAGAACGTCATCGAGACTAACCGCCATAGAACCTCTTTTATTGGTTTAGGAGTGAATGTATTGACTAGGAATTAACTCAGCATTGATCATAGCGTTCCAATGTTGATCAGGGAGTTAAGACACTTGTTCAGGGGTCATTGCAACGACATCATCCTGCACTGGTATCCCCTCATTAATTTCTTCGAGGCGTTGCTGGACGTGGGGATCATTGGGAAAAAAATTGTTATCGCCCTCCTGGAGCAAAAGACGTTCGCAGGAAATGGTATCAGACAAAATCGCGCTGGCCATCATCCCCGAATGGATTTCTAATTGAGCATCTCTGGGGGTTTCAAAGACCAGTCGCTGCCCTGGAAAGACGACGCGCTCAAAGTACCAGTTGGGAATATTCGTAATCCGGGCAATTTGCATTTTATTGGTGGCGTTGACATAGCAACACAGGATGCGATCGCCGCGATCGCTGGGGACGGGATCAAAGAGTTGGGGCATGGTCGAGGAGGTCACTTATCTTAAAAGGGCATTGTTACTCTTACGAGGTTAACACCCCACCCTGGGGAGAGTTGTAATATCAATTACAAGATTTTACTGTGATCCCCTGGGATTGATCCCAAAATCCGCCTGAGAACAGTGTGTTAGAACTTAAACAGATGTAAAGATTTTCTAATGATTTTTTGCTTCTTTAGAGGTGTTCTGTCCTATGCCGGCCCGTGTCCTCTATGTCCGTCTACCCTGCAACCCGATTTTTCCCATTGGGGTAGTTTATCTGGCGGATCACATTCATAAACAGTTGCCCCAGGTGGAGCAGCGAATTTTTGATTTAGGGACGGTGCCGCCCTTAGATTTTCAACGTGCCCTGGCGACCTGTATTGATGAGTTTCAACCGACCCATCTGGTATTTTCCTGGCGAGATATTCAGATCTACGCACCGGTGGGTGGGCGGGGCGGCAACCCCTTACAAAATGCCTTTGAGTTTTACTATGCCCTCAACCCGTTGATTAAGTTGCGGGGGGCGATCGGGGGACTGCGAGTGATGCTGGCCTACTATGGTGAACTTTGGCGGAATCTAGGTCTGATCCGCCAGGGTATCCAGCACGCAAAACGCTATTGCCCAGAGGTGAAGACCATTGTCGGTGGTGGGGCTGTCAGTGTCTTTTATGAGCAGCTTGGCCGCAGTTTACCCCAGGGGACGATTATTTCTGTGGGGGAAGGGGAAACCCTCTTGGCTAAGGTATTACAACACCAGGCCATTGACCAAGAGCGGTGCTATGTCGTCGGCCAAGGGCAACCCCGCGATCGCCTGATCCATGAATGGCCCAACCCCATTGAAAAAACCGCCTGTAACTATGACTATATCGAAACCATCTGGCCCGAATTGGAGTATTACCTTCAGGGGGGGGATTTCTATATTGGCGTACAAACCAAACGGGGCTGTCCCCACAATTGTTGCTACTGCGTCTATACCGTCGTCGAGGGCAAACAGGTGCGGATCAATCCAGCCGCCGAAGTGGTGGCGGAAATGCGGCAATTCTACGATCGCGGTATTCGTAATTTTTGGTTCACCGATGCCCAATTTATTCCGGCCCGTAAATTTATTCCCGATGCGATCGCCCTGCTGAAGGAAATTTTAAGGACAGACATGACGGATATTCATTGGGCCGCCTATATTCGCGCCGATAACCTCACGCCGGAACTGTGCGATCTCATGGTGCAAACTGGCATGAATTACTTTGAAATTGGCATTACTAGTGGTTCCCAAGAACTAGTGCGAAAAATGCGAATGGGTTACAATCTCCGCACCGTTCTCCAAAATTGCCGAGATCTAAAAGCGGCGGGATTTGAGGATCTCGTTTCCGTAAACTATTCCTTTAATGTCATTGATGAACGACCGGAAACCATTGCCCAAACCGTTGCCTACCACCGCGAACTAGAGCAGATCTTTGGGGCAGACAAGGTGGAACCAGCTATCTTTTTTATTGGTCTCCAACCCCATACCCACCTTGAGGACTATGCCTTTGATCAGGGCATCCTTAAAAAAGGCTATAACCCCATGAGCTTAATGCCCTGGACAGCAAAAAAACTCCTCTGGAATCCAGAACCCCTAGGGGCCGTCTTTGGGGAGGTGTGTTTAGCCGCTTGGCGGAACAATCCCAATGATTTTGGCCGAGAAGTCATGAAAATTCTTGAGGATAGGTTTGGCCGCGCCGATCTAGAAACCGCATTATCGGCTCCGATCCCCGAAAAAACAGGGCGATCGCTCACCAGTGTATAAGCTATCTTGAGCTATCCTGAAAATTTAGGCTTCAAAGAATACCGTTGCCCCTTAAAATGTGAGTCAGGCCATGGATTGGCCGAGGCGTAGTTAGTTTTTAGTATAAAGAGGAAGGGATCCGGTGGTTAGAGTTGCAATTAACGGTTTTGGTCGCATCGGCCGGAATTTTATGCGGTGCTGGCTCAAGCGCAAGGCCAACAGCAAATTAGATATTGTCGCCATTAACGATACATCCGATCCCCGCACCAATGCCCACCTGCTCAAGTACGACTCTATGCTGGGCACGTTCCATGATGCAGACATCACCTCCGATGAAAGTTGCATCTATGCTGATGGTAAGGCCTTCAAATGTGTATCTGATCGCAACCCCGAAAACCTACCCTGGGGTGCCTGGGATATTGACTTAGTCATTGAAGCTACGGGGGTATTTACAACCCGCGATGGCGCAAATAAGCACGTTAATGCTGGGGCAAAAAAGGTTTTAATTACTGCTCCTGGCAAGGGAAATGTCCCCACCTACGTCGTTGGCGTGAATCACAAAACCTTTGATCCCAATGAAACCATTTTAAGTAATGCCAGTTGTACCACCAACTGCCTTGCTCCCATTGTCAAGGTTCTCCACGAAGCCTTTACGATTCAACAGGGGATGATGACCACCACCCACAGCTATACCGGGGATCAACGGATTTTAGATGCCAGTCACCGGGATCTTCGCCGGGCCCGGGCCGCTGCCATTAATATTGTGCCTACCTCAACCGGGGCCGCCAAGGCTGTGGGTCTCGTGATTCCGGAACTCCAAGGTAAGCTAAACGGGATTGCCCTGCGCGTACCTACTCCTAATGTGTCCGTTGTAGATTTTGTCGCCCAAGTAGAAAAACCCACGATCGCCGAGCAGGTGAATAATGTCCTCAAGGAAGCGGCGGAAGGGCCGATGCAGGGGATCATTCACTATAGTGATCTGGAACTGGTTTCCAGTGACTACAAAGGTCATGATGCCTCCTCCATTTTGGATGCGTCCCTAACCATGGTGATGGGGGGCAATATGGTTAAAGTGGTGGCCTGGTATGACAACGAGTGGGGCTACAGCCAACGGGTGTTAGACTTGGCCGAGCATGTGGCTGCAAACTGGTCAGTCTAGGCGCGGTCTTTCAATTCAATTCAATTCCTTTTTCTTTTCCTTAAACTATGCAAGACAAGGCAATGTTAATGATTCCCGGCCCCACACCGGTGCCGGAGTCAGTTCTTCTTTCCCTCGCTAAACATCCCATTGGCCATCGCAGTGGTGAATTTAGCCAGATTATGGCCGAGATTACGGCGGGATTGAAGTGGCTGCATCAAACCAAGAACGATGTCCTCATTTTGGCGGCCAGTGGAACCGGAGCCATGGAGGCCGGGATCATTAATGTCTTGAGCGCGGGCGATCTCGTGGTGGTGGGCTGTAATGGCAAATTTGGCGATCGCTGGGGAGAGGTTTGTGATGCCTATGGCCTCAAAACCGAGCGGATTACGGCTCCTTGGGGAAAACCCTTAGACCCGGATTCCTTTCGCCAAGTGCTTGAGGCAGACACCGATAAAACCATCAAAGCGGTGATCATTACCCACAGTGAAACCTCTACTGGCGTGATCAATGATCTGGAAACGATCAATCGCTATGTGAAAGCCCATGGGGCCCTAATCATTGTGGATGCCGTCACCAGTTTAGGGGCCACCAATGTCCCTGTCGATGACTGGGGCCTAGATATTGTCGGTTCCGGTTCCCAAAAGGGCTACATGATGCCACCAGGTTTAGCCTTCGTGAGTGTGAGTGAAAAGGCTTGGGCGGCCTACCAAACCGCCACATTGCCCAAGTATTACCTGGATCTGGGTAAATATCGCAAAGATGCCCAGAAAAACACTACCCCCTTCACACCGCCAGTGAATCTCTTTTATTCCCTGCATACTGCCCTAACCATAATGCAGAGGGAGGGACTAGAGGCGATCTTTGCCCGTCATCAGCGACTACAATCAGCCACCCGGGCCGCCATCAAAGCGATGAACTTCGCCCTTTTTGCCGAGGATGGGTGTGCAAGTCCCGCCATTACGGCCGTAGTTCCCCAGGGAATCGACGCGGAGACCGTGCGTAGCTTGATGAAAAAGCGGTTTGATATTGCCCTCGCCGGTGGTCAGGATCATCTCAAGGGAGAGATTTTCCGGATTGGCCATTTGGGGTTTGTGGGCGATCGCGACATTTTAGCTGCCATTGCTGCCCTAGAGGCAGTGGTTTACGAGTTGGGCTATAAGAATTTTTCTCTAGGGGCGGGGGTGGCTGCCGCTGCTCAATGTATGGGTTAGTTTGATGTTAGACGGAAGCCCCGTAGTCTCATGTTTGACTACGCTGGATAGTGCTTTGCCTGATCGAAGAAACGTAATTGTTTTGAGTGATGGATAATTTCCCTGAGCCTCGCCTCACATCATGGCTTCATACATCTTCAATCACCGCATTACAGGACGATTGATTAGAGACGCTTTGACTAACTGAATATACAGAAATGAGGCTAAACAAGCTGTATCTAAGGATTAGTGGTGTTGCTAGTTTTGCCATGACTTTTGCCATATTGCAGATGAAGACATGATTAACGTGAGTTCGGGATAAGAGAGGGGCAGAACAGATAGGCTGAAAGTGCTCAATTCTCATCCCTCTGCTTGCCCTATGCTTAGTCTAGAAGAGTTATTTTGCTACGTCGATGATTTCTGCCAACAGTTTGAACCGATGTGGCAGCAACAGTTGCTAGGCAATGGACTCGCTCATCGTAGTCGAAGGCGCAGTTTGTGTCTGAGCGAAATTATGACGATTCTCATCGGCTTCCACCAGTCTTCCTATCGCAATTTCAAAGCTTACTACACCGAGAAGGTACACGCTCACTGGTGCTCTGCCTTTCCAGGCTTGGTTAGCTACGGGCGTTTTGTTGAGTGAATAAAGTTTGTCACAACCGTCGCATCCCTCAGCACAAAGTGTTTAAAAACTTGGCGGCATGCGGTAAAACTTCTGTGGATTGGTTCTTTGGCTTCAAGCTGCATCTGGTGATCAACGACAAAGGAGAGTTGCTCAACTTCACCTTCACACCAGGTAACACAGATGACCGTACACCTGTCCCTCAACTGCTGAAACACCTCTTTGGCAAGGTGTTTGCAGACAAGGGCTATATCTCCCAGAAATTGGCAAAATAGTTGATGGAGGCAACGGGGATACAACTGATCACGAAGCTACGACGCAACATGAAGAATCGTTTGTTGGGATTGAGCGATCGCTTGATGCTGAGAAAACGGGCCATTATCGAGACAGTAATTGATCAGTTGAAGAACATTTCTCAAATTGAACACTCTCGCCACCGTTCCCCGATCAATTGCTTAGTGAACATTGTCTGTGGGCTAATTGCCTATACTCACCAACCGAAGAAGCCCTCCATTGCCATTGATCACCATTTGCTCACAGTTGCTTAAACCGAACTCACGTTTTTTAAGAATCTCACCGACCCTTCTCAAGGGGGGAAGCTAGGGAAATCCTGTTTGGCTCTAAAACTATCTTTTCGATGAATTGGCGAATGAGTTGGTTGGAAATAGGGGTTTCTTGAACCTTTTGAATCATCTGCTGGAGGTGCTCGGGATCATCAAAGTAGCGATCGCAGTATCGACTAATACGGGCAATCAAATCCTGGCGATCCACCTCTGGATGGAATTGGAAACCATAGAAGGGTAGGTTGGGCAAACGAAAGGCATGGTAGGGACAGCGATCGCTCTGGGCCAGATGGATCACTCCCTCAGGTAAGGTGAGGGCCCGCTCCTGGTGTCCCGATACCGCTAAAAATGAATCGGGGACATCCTGAAACAGGGGATCGGTTTGGGCTGCTGGCGTTAAGGAAATTCGGTAGGTTCCCATTTCCATATTGGGGCGATCCAGAATAATCGTGCCTCCTAGGGCTTGCACCGCAATTTGAAAGCCAAAACAGGAGGCCAATACCGGAATTTTGCGTTCAATGCAGGACAACAGTAGGGCTTCCGCAGCGGGCACAAAGGGATAGCGATCGGGGTGGAGAACCGATGCATCGCTGGAACCGCCGACAAAGAGTGCGTCATAGCCATCAATGACATTAGGGGTGAAATCCGGGCAGTCAAAGCCATTCAACACCGTAAATTGGTGCGCATTGAGGTGACTAAAGCGGATAAACTCCGCTAGTTCTTCCGCCTGGGTCGTGGGATCATTTCTGGCCTGTAAAAGTAGGATTCTGAGATGTTCTGGGCAGGGATTGGGGCTGGATGTTGAAGAATTCATTGCTTGTATTGCTAAGTTTTTTGGTTTTTATATCCTAAAAGAAATGGCATCCCAAAAAATAGCTGATCCCACAACAGAGAATCCCAGAAAGAACCGTACTCAAACTATAGAGCCAGCCCCAGGGGCGATCGCCCCGCTCAAAAAGACGGTAGGCATCTAAACCAAAGGTCGAGAAGGTGGTATAGCCCCCTAAGAAACCAATACCGATAAACAGCCAGAGTCCATGGGGAAGATGGGGATGAACCTTAAAAAAGGCCGCAAAACCACCGATCAGAAAACTACCGGAAAAGTTGATCACGCTGGTGGCAATGGGATAGGTTCCCCCCAACCATTCCGTGAGCCAAAACCCAACATAAAAGCGGCTGAGGGCACCGGCAACAGCTCCAGCACTAACAAATAGGGGATGGGCAAGCTCATTCATAATATTCTTTTGGCCATAGTACAATATTATGATCATCTGGAGAGGTGGCAGAGCGGTTGAATGCGCTTGACTCGAAATCAAGTTTAGGGTCACACCTAACGGGGGTTCGAATCCCCCCCTCTCCGTTCCGGGCGATCGCCATGAGCTTCCCTAAAAGGATTTTCCCTGCGGTGGGTTATTTTTCAAATAGGTTTCCACGGCATCCTTCGCTTCTTTTAATCCCAAACCAGTTTTCAGCCGCGTAATTTTGATGGCTTCAATCAGATTGCCCTTCTCTGCGGCCATCATTGCAGCGATCGGAAGCGTATCACCCTGATTGTTCATTTTTAGCCGCCCTAAGGACAAGGATTATTCCTAATTTTACTAGCCTTTTAGAGGGCAATCCCTAGGGGGGAATCTTCCGGCTATACTAAAAATAACGTAGTCGTTATGAGTTTATTTAACTATGGTGAAATTTGTAGGTTGGGCCGGGAGTCTGCGCCCTGAGTCCTATTCCCAGATGGCCTTAGATTTAGCCATTACTAAAGCGGCGGCCCAAGGGGTAGAGATAGAGAAGCTGGATCTCCGCCAGATGACCCTGCCCTTTTGCACCGGAGCCGAGACCTACCCTGACTATGCCGATGTGGCCCTATTGCAGGAGAAGGTGAAGACCGCTGATGGTCTGCTTTTAGTCACACCGGAATACCATGGCAGTGTCAGTGGTGTTCTCAAAAACTCCTTAGACCTCCTGGGCTTTGACGAGTTAAGCGGCAAGGTGGTGGCCATGGTGAGCATTTTGGGGGGGCAGGCCAATAGCAATGCCCTTAACGATCTACGGGTGATTTTACGGTGGGTTCATGCCTGGGTCATTCCTGAGCAGGTGGCGATCGCCCAAGCGTGGCAGGCCTTTACCCCGGAGGGGAACCTCAAGGATGGAAAACTGGATGAACGGTTGGACAAATTAGTTCATAGTCTGATCACCCACACCCAGACCCTTCGCCCAACTGAGGTATCTGGGAAATAGGATTGATTCTAAGGGATCCGGGCCGCTAAACTATGGGTCAGTGTTGATTGATTCACTCTATGCAAACCCAGACCTCCCCTAGTACATCCCAAATTGACCAGGCGATCGCCGCGAGTCAAAATTATTTACTATCGCAACAATATCCAGACGGGTACTGGTGGGTTGAGCTAGAGTCCAATGTCACCATGACCGCCGAAGTGGTCTTGCTCCACAAACTTTGGGGTACAGATAGCTCCCGGCCCATGGCTAAGGCAGCCCATTATCTGCGATCGCACCAGCGGGATCATGGCGGTTGGGAACTCTTCTATGGGGATGGGGGAGACCTGAGTACCTCCGTTGAGGCCTACATGACCCTGCGCTTACTGGGAGCAGAAATCGAAGATCCGGCCCTCGTCAAGGCACGGCAATTTATCCTCGCCCGGGGCGGTATTAGTAAAACCCGCATTTTTACCAAACTCCACCTAGCCCTCATTGGGTGCTACGATTGGCGCGGCATTCCCTCCCTACCCCCTTGGGTAATGCTCCTACCGGAAGGAAGCCCCTTTACGATCTATGAAATGTCGAGTTGGGCCCGCAGTAGCACCGTTCCCCTTCTCATCGTCATGGATCGCAAGCCCATTTACATCACGGATCCAGCCATTACTCTTGATGAACTCTACGCAGAAGGGCGGGAAAATGTCTCCTGGAGTTTACCCCGCAAGGGGGACTGGACCGATGCCTTTATTGCCCTAGATCAGGTCTTTAAGTTCTGCGAGCAGATGGATCTAGTTCCACTACGGGAAGAAGGCCTGAAGGCGGCGGAAAAATGGGTACTAGAGCGACAGGAAGCCAGTGGCGATTGGGGCGGCATTATTCCGGCCATGCTCAATTCCCTATTGGCATTGCGGGCCCTCAACTATGGGGTCGATGATCCGATTGTGCAGCGGGGATTAGCCTCTGTGGATCGCTTTGCCATTGAAACCGAGACGGAGTACCGGGTTCAGCCTTGTATTTCACCGGTGTGGGACACTGCCCTCGTGATGCGGGCCCTGGTAGATTCTGGATTAGCTCCGGATCATCCGGCCCTGGTAAAGGCAGGGGAATGGTTATTGTCGAAGCAAATTTTAGACTATGGCGACTGGGCGGTAAAAAATCCAGGGGGTAAGCCGGGAGCCTGGGCCTTTGAATTTGAAAACCGCTTTTATCCCGATGTGGATGACACCGCAGTGGTCGTCATGGCCCTGGATGCCGTACAGTTGCCGGATGAAGCGGTGAAGCAAAAGGCGATCCATCGAGCCGTGGATTGGATTGTCTCCATGCAATGTCGGCCCGGCGGCTGGGCAGCCTTTGATATTGACAATGATCAAGAGTGGTTGAACCTGGTTCCCTATGGGGACCTCAAGGCAATGATTGATCCGAATACGGCGGATGTCACGGCCCGCGTCCTGGAAATGGTGGCTCGCTGCGATTTGACCCTAGAGAGCGATGTCATCGATAAGGCCCTGGCTTACCTGCGAACGGAACAGGAACCGGAGGGCTGCTGGTTTGGCCGCTGGGGTGTGAACTATATCTATGGAACCAGTGGGGTTTTAGCCGCCCTAGCCCTCATTGCCCCTCGCTACGATCGCTGGCGGATTCGCCGGGCCGTGGAGTGGCTAGAGCAATGTCAAAATACGGATGGGGGTTGGGGAGAAACCTGCTGGAGCTACAATGATCCCTCCCTCAAGGGCAAGGGTAATAGTACCCCCTCCCAAACCGCCTGGGCCCTGATTGGTCTTTTCGCCGCCGGGGACAGTATGGGCGAGTATGCCGAAGCGGCCATTGAACGGGGGATGGCGTATCTTTTGAGTCATCAACAGCCAGAGGGAACCTGGAATGAAGATTACTTTACCGGTACTGGCTTTCCCTGCCACTTCTATCTGAAATACCACCTCTATCAACAGCATTTTCCCTTGACGGCCCTAGGGCGATACCGGCGTTGGCAACAAACCTCGTGAGATATTCGTGAGATACCCTCGCCTATTGGCTGCCATTCCGGGTCGGGTTTATTTACTCGTTGCGGTCATTCTTTTTGCGGCCTCCAATTCAGTGGTGCGCTTACTGACGGACTTGGGCCAGGCCCATCTCATGGATGGCAGAAACCCCATTACCTTTTGCAATGTCCTATTTGTGGGTAATCTTTGTGCATTGCTTGCCCTAATAGCCCTTTACTATCCCCAATTACAATGGACTCAGATCAAGCCATTGACGAAAAAGGATTGGTTAGGGCTACTGGGGGTGTCTATCCTAGCTGGGGCGATCGCCCCGGCGTTGTTTTTTAAGGCCCTAGAACTGACGGACGTGAATAATGTTGTCCTCATTAGTCGGGTGGAGCCGCCCCTGGGGTTAGCTTTGGCAGTGTGGTTCCTGGGATCGCCCATTAATCGCTGGGTGGGGGTGGGAGCAGCAATTTCATTTTTGGGCGTTTTTCTAGCCATTGTCTGGCCCTCTGCCCAGGGGGATGGGATGCCCTGGCTGGAGATGACCATCGGCCGCGGTGAACTCCTGGCAGTCTTGGGGGCCGTTGCCGCCGCGATCGCCACGATCATTAGTAAACTGTCCCTCAATGCTATTTCCTTTGGCATCTTCAATGTTCTGCGTACCGCCATTGCCACGATTTTGTTCTTTGTTGTGGGAACAGTGCTTTTTGGCATTGAGCATTTTATGGATGCCTTCTCTCCCTTTGTTTGGCAATGGATGATGATTTATGGGTTGGTCATTGTTGTCGCAGGGCAGTTGAGTTGGTTTGAGGGTTTGAAGCGAACCACCGCATCGGATGTTTCCCTGATCAGTTCCTTTAGTCCCATTGCCGGAGTCTTCGCCGCCTATCTGCTTTTGGGTGAAGTCCCTACCCTGGCCCAATATATAGGGGGCGGAGTCATTATTTTGGGGATGATGATTAATCAGGTGGGTGTGGTCAAGCTATCGGAATCCCGCCAAGTGGCTCCATCCCTGGCATTTCAGAAAAGACTAGATGCTGATGCGGGGACGGGTTTTAAGGGCCTTTGATACCTTGTAAGCTCAGACTCTTCTTAAGCTAACCCTAATCTTAATCTGCATACACTGAACAAGACGCTAGGGTATAACCTCTCGTGTTCGTTGCGATCGCCTGTGAGGAGTTTGCTATGGGTCCGTTATTTTTTTCGCCCCTGAGTGTGGAGCAGCCCGTTGTCGGCATTCGAGACCTGCCCGCGGATCTGGCGGGGACGCGGATTGTCCAATTATCGGATCTCCACTTTGACGGTCAGCGGTTGAGCCTTAATCTGTTGCAGCAGGCTATTAACCGTGCCAATGAAGCAGAACCCGATCTCGTTGTCCTCACCGGAGATTATGTCACCGATGAACCGGAGCCAATCCATACCCTGGCTCGCCACCTCAAGGCCCTAGAAAGTCGCCTGGGAACCTACGCAATCCTTGGCAACCACGATCTCTACTTTCCCCAGTCCCAGGCCATGATTACCGATGCCCTAGAGCAGGCGGGGATCCATGTTCTTTGGGATGCGATCGCCCATCCCTTTGGGCCCCAGTTCCCCCTTGTTGGTCTGCGGGACTATTGGAGTTTTCGCTTTAATCCCGGCCCAGTGTTTGCCCAGCTATCGGCGGAGACTCCTCGGCTCGTTCTCTCCCACAACCCTGATAGTGCCCATGTTTTACGGCAATGGCGTGTTGATTTACAACTATCGGGCCATACCCACGGCGGTCAAATTGTTTTACCAGGCTACGGCCCGCTGGTGGCCTGCCTCAAACCCCTGCGGCGGAAAATCCCCAAGAATTTGCGGCCCCATTGGCGGAAAATGACCAAAGGCAGTGAGACCACGGTACAGTATTGGCAATGGGCCCAGGGCTTGCACCAGATTGATCAGAACTGGCTCTACGTGAATCGGGGGCTGGGAACCTACTGGCCGGGCCGGATTAATTGCCCACCCGAACTTACCATTCTGACCCTCGAATGCGCCTAGATATTGTCACCCTTTTTCCAGATTTTTTTAGTTCTGCCCTCACCTCTGGGTTACTCGGTAAAGCCCTAGCCCGGAATATTGCCCAGGTATACTTCACCAATCCCCGGGACTTTACGACCGATAAACACCATCAAGTGGACGATGAACCCTATGGCGGTGGTGTCGGTATGGTCCTAAAGCCGGAACCCATTTTTGCGGCGATCGCCTCCCTACCTCGACTGCCCGCCCAGGAAATCATTTACGTTACACCCCAGGGGGAACCCCTCAACCAACGCCATCTTTGGCATTGGGCCGAGAACCTAGAGCAATTAGTCATTCTCTGTGGTCACTACGAAGGGGTTGATGAGCGGGTTGTGGATCATTTAGTCACCAAGGAGATTTCCCTAGGGGATTTTATTCTCACCTGTGGTGAAATTCCCGCCCTGGCCATTCTCAATGGGGTGATTCGCCTGCTGCCGGGAACGGTGGGTAAACCCGAGTCTCTCCGCCAAGAAAGTTTTGAGACGGGCCTGTTGGATTACCCCCACTACACCCGCCCCCCGGAGTTTCAGGGTTGGACCGTACCCGATGTCCTCCGTTCTGGCCACCATGGGGATATTGCCCGCTGGCGCAAGGAGCAACAACTACAACGCACCCGCGATCGCCGCCCCGATCTCTATGCCCGCTGGTTAGCCGAGCAATCCGAATACTAGGGAATCATCACCGTATCCAGAAGCTCTTGGACAATGGCCCCATTTAACCGCCCCCCCGCCGTAATCAGACGATGGGCGAGAACCGATGGAGCCAACGCCTTCACATCATCGGGAATCACATAGTCCCGATTTTCTAAAAATGCCAGACTTTGGGCCGCCCGTTGCAGCATCACCGTCCCCCGGGGACTTGCCCCCAAGGTAATGCGATCTCTCTGGCGGGTGGAACGCACCAGGGATAAAATATACTTCTGTAAAATTAGCTCAACCCGTACCCCTAGGACATTCTGCCGCAGGTTTTCCACGTCCTCTAAGGATAGGCAGGGCTGAAGGGAACTCAATTGCATTCCAGACTGCACCCGTTGCAGCATTTGTAATTCTTCATCTTCGCTGGGATAGCCCAAACTCAAGCAAAGGGCAAAGCGATCTAGCTGCGCCTCCGGTAAGGGAAACGTCCCCTGGTATTCCACCGGATTTTGGGTGGCAATCACAAAAAAGGGCTGGGGTAATGGATAGGTGGTGCCATCGATCGTGACCTGATGCTCCTCCATCACCTCCAACAGGGCTGACTGGGTGCGGGGGGTGGCGCGATTAATTTCATCCACTAACAAAATGTTACTAAACACCGGGCCTGGACGAAATTCAAAGGCTGCCGTCTGGGGATTCCAGATATTAGTGCCGGTCAAATCCGTGGGCAGGAGGTCTGGTGTCGCCTGAATCCGCTGAAATTTACCATCAATGGAGCGAGCCAGAGCTTTCGCCAGCAGAGTTTTGCCGACCCCTGGCACATCATCTAAGAGGACGTGGCCCCCCGATAAAAGCGCGACCAACACCCGCTGAATCGCCCGTTCTTTGCCCACCACCACTTGATTCAGGTTGGTCATTAAACGCTGCAAGGGTTCACGCATAGGGATTCAACCTTTATACCAAGGAGGTGAGTAATTGACGGGTGCGATCGCAATCGCGGGCAATCTGCTGTTTTAGATCCGTGAGAGAGGCAAACCGTTGCTCCGGGCGGAGAAATTCCCAGAGGTGGAGCGTCAAGGGCTGGTGGTACAGATCCCCCTGCCAGTCCAAAAGATGAACTTCCGCCGTTAAGGTGGGCGTGCCAAGGGTGGGGCGAATGCCAATATTGAGGACACCCACCTGGGGTTGGGACAGCATCGGCCCTTCCACCCAGACCGAATAGACCCCCCAATGGGGCAAAAATTTATCCAGAGGTAGCAACAAATTAGCGGTGGGAAATCCCAGTTCCCGACCCAGTTGTTGCCCCGGTTGGACGATCCCTGTAAGGCAATAGGGCCGTCCCAGGAGTCGCCGCCCGCGCTGAACATCTCCTTGACTGAGGGCTTCCCGAATGGCAGAGCTACTCACCCGTTCATTATCTAAACAGTAGGGGGGGACAATGGTGACGGGAATACCAAAACTGGCGGCGATCGCCCGTAGATCCTCTGCTGTGCCGGAACGACCGCGACCAAATCCAAAATCAAAGCCGACGCTGATGGCCCGGGACCCTAGCCGCTGGACAAGGATCTGCTCGACAAAATCAATGGGGGAGAGTTGGGCAATTTCGTCGTTGAAGGGCAATAGAATCAACTGCTCAATGCCCAGCCCATGCAAATACTGCTCCTTTTCCTGGAGGGGGGTGAGGAGCGCGCGCCGTTGCCCCGTAAAAAATTCCTGGGGATGGGGCGAAAATGTAACCACCGAGGGATGGAGAGAATTACACTTTCCTGAAAAATTTTCCGAAAATAAAGACTGGATCACCTGCTGATGGCCAAGATGGACACCATCAAAATTACCCAGGGCGATCGCCGTTGGGGTCAAATCGTCCTCACTCGTTACTGATACCCGCACAGGGTACATTCTGGCATAACTTAACAGAACTTTGCAGGAATGCGATGGGTACTCGTCTGGGGATAGAGGGATAGGACTAACCCCTCCCGCGCCAAAATGGTTTGGGGGAATGCCTGTCGTGCCTGAATGCCAATCTCATCGAGGAAATCATCATCATGGCTGGGATCATGGTGAAAGAGAACGAGTTGTTTCACCTCCGCTGCCCGGGCTAATTTAACCGCCTCTTGCCAGGTAGAATGGCCCCACCCCACCTTACTTTGGCGAGGATGGTCATATTCTTCGTCCGTATAGGTGGCATCGTAGATCATCACATCGCTTTGGTGGGCCAACTTAAAGGCCCCTGGATGGATCTCTGCCCGTAAATGCTCAGTATCGGTGACATAGCTAACACTAACCCCCTGCCAACTAATTCGATAGCCGACACCACCCCCAGGATGGTTCAAGGCCTGATTTGCTACGGAAACACCGCCAATCTCTAGGGACTGTCCCACCTCTAGATCATGGAAATTTAAGTCACCACCCATAATCTGTAAGGGCACTGGAAAATTGGGGTGGAGCATCTGGTCATTGAGACGGCGTTCAATACTCTGACCATTCTGACCAGGCACGGCATAAATGTGAAACTCGTTACCCGGAACAAAGGCCGGCTGGAAAAAGGGAAACCCCTGAATATGATCCCAGTGGGTATGGGAAAAGAACAGATGCGCCTCAATGGGCAATTCCGCCATCAGCCGTTCCCCTAAAACCCGCAAACCCGTGCCGCCATCAAAAATCAATCGCTTGCCATTGGCTTGAATTTCCACACAGGGGGTATTGCCACCGTAGCGAACGGTATGGGAGCCTGGGCAGGGAATGCTACCACGCACCCCCCAAAAACGAACGGTTAATGGGTTAAGCATCTGGGTTTAAGGTATAAGTTGACTAAGCTAATCTTCTATAAGACTAATTTAAGGTGACTCAGTTGCAGGGCTTAAAACCCTAGTATCTCATTCCCCCGGGCGATCGCCTGTGATGGGGATCAATTCTTCTCGGTGATCCATGAATCTACCCAATCTCATTACCATCGGGCGACTTCTCCTTGCCCCCCTACTGATCTTGGTTTTAACCCTTTGGCAGGCAGATACGGCCCGCTGGTGGGCCCTAGGCATATTTTTATTAGCCGCCTTAACAGATTGGTTGGATGGCTACCTTGCCCGTCGCCTGAATCAAATTACCGATCTGGGTAAGATACTGGATCCCCTCGTGGATAAAATTCTCATTTTGGCCGCCCTCTTGGTACTGGTGCAATTGGGAGATGTGCCCGCTTGGTCGGTGTTTATCATTTTGCTTAGAGAAATGTTTATTGCCAGTTGGCGCGTCAACCAAACCCAGGTTCAAGGGGCTAATATTTGGGGGAAACTGAAAACCGTGGGCCAAATTCTGGCGGTGGCCCTCCTCCTCGCTCCCCTCGCTCCTGTTTGGGACATACCCATCCTGATGATCTATGGCGGGGCGATCGCCCTGACTGTGATTTCAGGCTTAATTTATATCAAGGAATCCTACTCTATACCGCCAATCATCCCAGATACCATCAATAATACTTAACCCGATAGGGCATCACTGGCTGATAGGCCCCTTCGAGTAGATTTGTATCCGGGAGCAGGGCGCGATTGAGGCGGGCAAATTTTAAATTAGTCTGCTGTAGATTCGCCCCACTCAGATTGCTATGGCGTAGATCCGCATACTGAAGATCTGCCCCAGCTAGGTTGGCCCCCTGCATATTGGCCGAGTGGAAAAAGGAATGTCGTAAAGCCGCCATGACGAGGGTGGCATCGGTGAGATTGGCGCGATTGAGATTCGTGCGATCCATGTAAACAGCGGTGAGATTGGCATTACTCAGGTCTGCCCCCTCCAGATTAGCCAAGAGTAGAGACGAATCCTGTAGATTCGCTCCCCTTAAATTGGCTCCCTGGAGATTTGCCCCCGCCAAGTTGTATCCCTGCAGATCCACATTACTGAGATCACAGCTAGGACAGGCATTGGTCTGTAAGAGTTGGGCCAGGGCATTGGGGTCTGCGGCCAGGCTTGTTTTCGGGGCGATCGCCAAACCTAGGGCAATCAAGCCAACCATGACATACTGCTTCACTGGGGACATTTCCTCACGGGCACGAACGATATTCAGGCATGCAAAAACAAAGTACATTATAATCTTTTTCCCTCGATGCCCATCCAAATTATCATGGGTTGTGTGTTGCCCATCTAGTCCTACCGTTATCAAAGGTCTTAAGTCTTTTTATGGATGCTGCCCTCCCCCCCTTTGTCCAGGCATTATGCCAGGAATCCGCCTATGCCCATGCCGTAGAACAACCGATTCAATTGCTGCAAACCCATATTTCCTATGTATTTTTAACGGGTGAGTATGCCTATAAGGTGAAAAAACCCGCAGATTTTGGTTTTCTCAATTTTACGACCCTAGAAAAACGACTCTTTTATTGTCAGGAAGAACTTCGTCTTAATTCTCGACTGTCTGGTGAACTTTACTTAGCGGTTGTGCCCATTTTTGACCTCGGCAGCGATCGCTATCGGGTGGGAACCCCAGAGGAGCTAACCCATACCAACCCCACCGATAAAATTGTTGACTACGCCGTACAGATGCGTCAGTTTCAGCAATCCCAATTATTTTCCCAATTGTTTGCCGCAGATCAACTCACCCCGGAGTTAATGGATACCCTAGGCAAAGAATTAGCCCATTTTCACCAAACCGCTGCCACCAGTCCGGACATTTCTGCCTTTGGCTCCCCTGAGGCCGTGGCCCAGGTGGCCCGTAATTCCTATAGTCTGGGGGAGAATTTCATCGGGCGATCGCAAACCCAAGCCCAATTTACAGCCACCAAAGCCTTTAGCGATCGCTTTTTTGCGGAGCATCACGACTGGCTCGAAAAACGACAACGGGATCATAAAATTCGCGAATGCCACGGAGATCTACACCTCAACAATATTTGCCTCCACCATGGCAAGGTTCAAATCTTTGACTGCATTGAGTTTAATCAAGAATTTCGTAATATTGATGGGATTTATGATGCCGCATTCCTGGTGATGGATCTGCAATTTCGCCAGCGACCAGACCTGGCCCAGCGGTTTCTCAATGCCTATCTGGAATGGAGTAACGACTATGAAGGGGCTGTCCTATTGCCCTTGTACCTGTCCATGCGGGCCTACATTCGCGGTAATGTCAATTCCCTCGCCCTCAATGATCCGGCTATTCCTGCCGCAGACAAGGAAACGATTCAGGCCACGGCGGCGGCCTATTTTAAGGCGGCCTATGACTATACCCAAGTTCAACCTGGCAAGCTCTATGTCACCTGCGGCCTCTCAGGGGCGGGGAAAACAACCCTAGCCCGATACCTATCCACCCAAATCGGGGCCATTCACATTCGTTCCGATGCGGTGCGGAAGCATTTAGCTGGAGTTCCCCTTGACCAACGCAGCCAGGGGAGCGAGACCTTTGCCGGTGGAATTTATACCCCAGAGATGACCGCCAAAACCTACGATCTCCTCCTAGAACTGGGACTATTTTTAGTCGCCGCCGGTCAAACGGTGATTTTAGATGCCAAGTACGATCGCCAATTCCACCGTGAACGGGTCATTGAGGGGGCAAAGAATCAAGGAACGACCCTGGAAATTCTCCATTGCCAGGCACCTATGACCGTGATGCAGCAACGCCTGGGCGATCGCCGTGGTGATATTGCCGAAGCTACCCCACCCATCCTAGAGCAGCAGGCGGCAGATTTTGAGCCATTTACCACCCCTGAGCAGGCCTATGTCCGCAGCATTGATACCACCCAACCCATCCATCACCTGCACCTATTGGAAAAATAATCTCGGCTCCTTGGCACAGGACTTGACAAATCAAAGTCATAACGACTACGATTTAGCTAATAACCTTTTAAGGAGATGCAGATGTTGGTTAATCGTGAAGGACAACGGGTTCCCCAGGTAACATTTCGGACTCGCCAAGGGGATCAATGGCAAGATGTCACCACCGATGAACTGTTTGCCGGTAAAACCGTGATTGTCTTTGCCTTGCCAGGGGCCTTTACCCCCACCTGTTCCTCGACCCATTTACCGGGCTATAACGAGCTTGCGCCTGTCTTTCACAAAAATGGCGTAGATGACATTGTTTGCCTGTCCGTGAACGATACCTTCGTCATGAATGAGTGGGGAAAAAGCCAAGAAGCGGATCATGTTCGCCTCATCCCCGATGGCAATGGTGAATTTAGTGAAGGGATGGGGATGCTAGTGGATAAGGAGGATCTCGGTTTTGGCAAACGTTCTTGGCGATACTCCATGCTGGTTAAGGATGGTGTCATTGAAAAAATGTTCATTGAACCGGAAGAACCGGGGGATCCCTTTAAGGTATCTGATGCGGAAACCATGTTGAACTACATCAATCCCCAAGCCCGCAAACCATCCTGTGTATCCCTATTAACCAAGCCCGGATGCCCTTACTGCGCCAAGGCTAAGGCCCTGCTCACGGAAAAAGAGATTACCTATGAAGAAATTGTCCTAGGGCAAGATGCCACAATTCGTTCCCTGCGGGCCATGACTGGGGCTACCACCGTTCCCCAAGTCTTTATCGACGGTAAATTGATTGGGGGGTCTGAGGCCCTAGCAAGCTACTTTGGGGATTAAAATACAAACTTTCACCCCATCGGTTGATGGCAATGATCACCATAAACAGGGTTAATGGTGAAATCAAGAAAGTTACGGGGATTCCCCATGTCCATGTACACTGAGTCCTTGAAACGGTCATTGTTTTTGACAGTCTGTGCCTTGACCGTGTCAGTTTTTCTTTCGTTCCTGATGGCACTGTGAACGGATGAAAATATCCCATCCCGATGGGGGATGTCAACCCTCTGCTTGGCTGCGTAGGTAGGCTAAGAGCCAGTTTGCGGCGGTAGCCCGGCGGGTTAGGCGGGGGTTGAGTTCCTGGACACTATAACCCTCAAACCCCAAGTCTTCCTTCAGGAGTTGCTTGTATTGTTGGGGAATGGAGCGGGTCAACTTAACCGTTGCGGGGCGACTACCGATAAAGTCCGGTGGCTCAGGGTAAGTAGTACGCCAATCCTCGGCCACATCAGTAATATCCCAGGCATTATTCGCGGCATCGTAGCGGTAGCCAAGGGCCCACCAGACCAACTCATTGACGGTTTCATCGCCCAACTCATTTCTTAAAATCTGCCAAATTGTGGATGGGGTTAGGGGCAACAGGGATGGGTCAATCATATCTGGCATGATTTGGATGATTATTTGCTGCTACACCACCATTGGCGATCGCCGATGGATAGACTTTCATTATAAAGCGTCAAGATCATGATTACCCCCGTATCCAGATGACGCACCGCGTAGGAGGGATGCCCCTTAGCTGCCAGATCCGGTGTCAACCGGCGGCCAATTCTGCGCCAACTGGGTTCCTTACTCCGCCAGGCAATACGACAGCAGGGCCAAGGCAACTGTTCTCGGTCAAAGAGACGACAGCAGGGCCCCTGCACCTCATAGCAAAAATGCTTACCAGGGCTATAGAAAATATGTCCGCAGGGCCAAGGATGCACAATCAAAGGGGGGCGAGAAAATTAAAGTAAAACTCAACTTAGGTCTTGAGTAATTCTTTGACCTTCGCAATCAAATCCCCTGGCTCAAAGGGTTTAGTGATATAGGCATCAACCCCTTGTTTTTTACCCCAGTGAATATCAAAATCTTCACTTTTCGTGGTACACATGATCACCGGCACATCCTTGGAGGCCGCCTCCCCCTTGATCCAACGACACAGTTCGTAGCCATTCATGCGCGGCATCACCACATCTAAAACCACTAGATCGGGACATTGGGCCTTGATTTTTTCTTGGGCAATTAACCCATCCTCTGCTTCGACCACTTGTAGCCCTTGGCTTTGCATGATCTCAACAATCATTGCCCGCAATGTGGGGCTATCATCAACAACCATTACTGTTGCCATACTACTCCAGTTTGGTGCTGCCAATAACTAGGACGATGTATATATTAAATGGAATTTTCCACTCATGGTTAAGGGTATCATTTCTGGAGCCATCCCGCTCTATCTCTCGGTCGGATTAACGGGGTAGAACAGGGCGGGGAAGGCCGAAATGGGTGGCCCCTCAAGGATGGGTTGACTTAGATCTTGGCTGAGATTCAAAGGTTGATCCCTATGACTCAAAGCTTGGGCAGCGGCGGCGGTTAGAAAGGCCCGATCCTGCTCCTGATTAAGAAGATGGGTTCGCAAAAAGGCGAGGCTCATGGCCATCAGATAGGCCCGAGACCTCGGCGTAGAACCAATCAGGGCCCGGGGAATGGGCATTGCAGCAGTATTGGGCAAGGATTCGCCAATGGTGGAAAAGTGGGTGGCATGATCCACTAGCACGAGGTAGCGATCGCCACTGGTCAGCCAGGTAAAGGGGTACACCTGTTCTGAGACGGGCGGGGCAATGGCATCGGCACTTCCGGCCATAATCATGACAGGGGTTTCAATGGCGGCCAGACTGGCGGGACTAAAGACCGCACTGGTAATGGGATTAACGGCTAAAACGGCCCGAACCCGGCGATCGCTGAGATGATAATTTCGATGGGGCAGAGTTGTCGCTTGGCATTGCAAAATCAGGGAGATATTTAAGGTAGTAGCAATATGGGCGGGACATATCTGGTGAAGATGGTCAAAATCTAAGCTGGCTCCCGCCAGGGTGAGGGCCGTATAGCCACCAAAGGATTGGCCAATCACTGCAACCCGATCCAAATCCAGCCGCCCTGGCCAAGGTTGCAGTTGACTGGGAAATTGATGCAATTGATCTAAAATAAACGTCACATCTAGGGGGCGATCTAAAAATTCCTGGGCCGCGGTATAGGCCGTTGTATGGCCGGCGGGAAAGGAGAGTAAACGTTCACTGGAACTACCCGGATGCTCAAGGGCAAGAACAGCAAACCCGTGGGAAGCCAAATGGCGACCCAGGTAATGATAGCTATAGCGATCGGCCCCCAATCCATGGGAAATGACCACCACCGGCACAGCTTGACTGAACTGGTTTGGCGACAGCGTCGGTAAGTAGAACGTAGCCTTTAGGGTGCGGGCATGGCCCGTCAATTGAAGACGGCGTAGACTCTGATCCGTCATTGTCCAAGGCATTTCAATCCATCGCAGTGGCCCCAACTCCGTCAGGGATTGCACCATGGGAACGGCTCCATGAACCGCAACAGCCTCTATATTGGCTTGGTAGCGCACCGCATCTAAAACCGTTTGGGTCTGGAGAATCAGCTCCTGGAAATTTTTCAGAATACTGAGGCCCTTGGCTAAATCCACCCGTAGGGAGGAAGACGGGTAGTGGCGAATTATCGTCAGGGCCGTTAATCCATCAGAGTCAGCGGCGGCTAGAATTAATGCAGAGCGTAGGGCATAATTATTCCCGCGACGAGATCCCGTTTGCATCACGTCGCCAATTTGGGCCAGGAGTTCTTCCCCAAGGGGAGAATAGAGCAATTGGGCCACAGCAACGGGGGAGAGTGTTAATTTTTCTTGCAGGGACGAACGAATTTGCCGCCGATGTTCAGGGGGTAACAGACGCAAATAGGCCCGTAATTCCGACGAAGCCTGTCCCGTTGCTGCGTAGTCTTCTAGGTCATTAAGATCCACCGATCGCTCTAGAAAACCATAGCGAAAAACCACTTGATCCGCTGCCGAAACCGGCATTGCTACAACCATAGACAGCAACAGTCCAAGTGCCCCCACAGTCCAAGGAAGCGGTATGGAATGGATGGATTGCCGACTTTGAACCATCGTTGATGAACCATAGCGGACAACGGCAAGGCGAATCACAGCACCTCTTCGTCACCTCTCAGTATAGACCTGCCTTTTCTAGACGACCATAGCTCAAAATACCGGTGAAGAATATCTAGCAAGGCAATAGGTAAAATCTGCTACAATTCGATAATCACTTCATCTATTTTGATGATAGTAACCTTACCCCTCTAGATTGATTGAATTGATCAGAAACGCTGTCACAACGCTATGAAACATACATTATCGGTATTGGTGGAAGATGAGGCAGGGGTACTCACCCGTATTGCCGGACTCTTTGCCCGACGGGGCTTTAACATTGAGAGTCTTGCCGTGGGCCCGGCGGAGCAGTTGGGAATTTCCCGGATCACCATGGTGGTGCCTGGGGATGATGGGATTATTGAACAACTAACGAAACAACTCTACAAGCTCATCAATGTCCTCAAGGTTCAGGATATTACCACCACCCCCTGTGTGGAGCGGGAATTAATGCTTCTCAAGGTCAATGTAGCCCCAGGAAACCGATCAGAAATTTTAGAATTAGTTGAAATTTTTCGAGCGAAGGTGGTGGATGTATCTGAGGATTCTTTAACCATTGAGGTTTCTGGGGATCCAGGCAAAATGGTGGCGATCGTGCAAATGCTCAGTAAGTTCGGTATTCGGGAAATTGCCCGCACCGGTAAAATTGCCCTAGTGCGGGAGTCCGGTGTCAATACTGAGTATTTGAAATCCCTTGAGGCCCGGTTGTAAGTTGAAGATTCGCCGGTTTACCTTTCTAGGGCTGGGTTTGCCCGTTCTCCTAGGGGCGATCGCCCTGGGTTTAGGGGCTTGCAACTCTCCGCCAACGGATCGGGCAACTAGCGATTCCATTCCCCTGGGGGTGGCCCTAGCCCAGTCTGGCAATGCGGCCTTGTTTGGCCAGGAGGCGGTGCAGGGGGTTCAGGTGGCCGAACGCTGGATCAATGAACAGGGTGGTATTGATGGGCGATCGCTGCGTTTAGCTCTCCAGGATACGGGCAGTGACGAGGCCGGGGCAGTGAATGCCTTTCAGACCCTAATTAACCGCGATCGCGTTGTTGGTATTGTTGGCCCCACCCTTTCCCAACAGGCCTTTAGTGCGGATCCCATTGCCGACCAAGCGGGAGTTCCGGTCATTGCCCCCTCCAATACAGCGGCGGGTATTCCCCAAATTGGTGAATTTATTAGTCGGGTATCGGCCCCCGTGGCGGTTGTGGCTCCAACGGCCTTGGCGGCGGCCCTGAAGATCAAACCAGATATTCAGCGGGTGGCGGTGTTTTTTGCCCAGGATGATGCCTTTAGCCGCTCCGAAAGTGAGATTTTCCAGCAAAGCATCAGGGATTTGAATCTAGACCTAGTAACGGTTCAGCAAACCCAAACCAGTGATACGGATTTCCAGACCCAGATCAACAACACCCTCAACCTCAATCCCGATCTAATTGTGCTGTCCACCTTGGCGGCGGATGGTGGTAACTTAATTCGGCAGTTACGGGAACTGGGCTACGAGGGTCTGATTCTGGGGGGGAATGGCTTAAATACCATGAACGTATTTCCGGTGTGTCGCCGTTTTTGTGATGGGGTGCTGGTGGCCCAAGCCTATAGTCCAGCCTACGAGGGGGCAATGAATGTGGCCTTTCGCCAAGCCTTTGAGGCCCAATTCCAGCAAACCCCCTCCCAATTTAGTGCCCAGGCTTTTACGGCGGTTCAGGTCTTTGCCGAAGCACTCCAGGTCTTGGCTCGTCAAGAGGATTTAAGTGCGCTACCCTTGGATGAACTGCGTCAAAAGCTGAATCAGCAACTACTGATGGGTCGCTATGAAACCCCCCTAGGGGAGTTAAGCTTCTCACCGGAGGGAGAGATTGATCAGAAGCAGTTTTATGTGGGACAAATTCAGATGGATGAGGATGGCCGGACGGGGCGCTTTACCCTGCTCCAAAGTACGGATTAAGGCTTCTAGTTACTGCGATCGCCTATGGCTGCTGTTGATTTACCGACGGAGTTACATTTAATTCATCCCCGCCGTGTCCTGGGTCATGTCTACTTAGATTGGATGCCCCAGCCCGGCTGTTTAATCCATCATCAGGGATCCACCTATACGGTACTGGAACGCCGCCATCGCTATCAATTGCGGGCCAGTCGCTACCAATTGGAAAAAATCACCCTCTATCTCCAAGTGTGTGAATTTAGGGGCGATCGCCACAGCTACCAGGGAGAATGGATTTTGGGAGATCCCAACTGCCAATTTAGTGCCCACTCCAGCCTGATTCGCTGCGCGGTTAATCCCAGCGGCCCCTGCGAGGGCTGCCCCCAGTTTCAACCGATTGCGATTACCCCTGAGGATGAATCACCCTAAAAAATCCCGTTCCCCCCTAATTCTTCCCTCCCTAGTTCAGGAACAAGACCATTGGCAGCAGGGCCGCGATCGCATTGCTGGCGTGGATGAAGTGGGGCGAGGTTGCTTGGCGGGGCCTGTGGTGGCAGCGGCCCTTATTTTGCCCAAGGGTTGCGCCATGATTTCCGGTGTCCAAGACTCAAAAAAGGTATCTCCCTCCCGACGTTCCCGCCTAGATCCGCTGATCCGACAGCAGGCGATCGCCCTGGGGTTTGGCCTAGCTACGGTGTTAGAAATTGAACAACTCAATATTTTGCAGGCCACCTATTTGGCGATGAAACGGGCCCTAGATCGGGTCAGCCCCTGGGATCATGCCCTCATTGATGGCAAATTGACGGCGGATGCTGGATTTTCGGCAGTAACGGCCATCGTTGGCGGCGATCGCCATTGCTATAGTATTTCCTGTGCGGCCATTGTGGCGAAAGTTCGTCGCGATCGCTTGATGGTTCGCCTTGGGGCGCGGTACCCCGGCTATGGCTGGGAGCGAAATATGGGCTACGGGACAAAGGAACATTTTCAAGGGATTAAAGCACTGGGCCTGACTCCCTGGCATCGTCGTACCTTTATTCACGTTTGAGTGTAGCCTTGTTTTAAGTGCGAATTTGATCCAGTTCCAATCCCTATTACCCTCCCTGATGGGCGATCGCCGTTACCAAAGCGGTAATTGCCGGTGAAAGGCTCGAAAGTACCACCACTGACGCTGAAGCAATAATAATCGTGGTCGCCATTCGTACCATTGCCTCAGAGCCTTTCTGGTAGGCCTCAAACCGTATCCCTTGCTCTTTCACATCAGCCTCAACCCTATCCAGCCGTTGATTGACCTTGCCAATGTCCATCCTGAGAGCTTCAAACTCACTCAGAACCTTGACTTGAAATTCTTGCTCACTCATAACCCATCTCCTAGAGGTTTATGGCACTTGTGGGCAGGATGTTCCTTGGAACTTTATTCAGCACTACAACGAAACATTGCATTTGGAGGTAGCAATGGCATGAGTCGCTTGTTTCTCTCTATCATTTATAAAAATAGACTACCCCAGCGTTTTAATATCTCAGTAATTTGCGATAGCATCATATTAAATATGTAGTACAATCAATCGTTATGCTTTTAGTGCTTATGTAAGGAGAAAACTATATCCATGAATACTAAAATTAAGTGGCTCATCCACGATAATTATTATTGTATTGTCTTGAGCATATTTATAATCTTGATTATTTTTGTGCCTGTTCTTTATGTATGTGGCAAAGATTGGAAAGTTCTTCTTACACTCGTCGGCAGTTTGCTCTCATTCTTCTATTTTCTTCAAAAGCAACAGCTTGATGAAGCCAAATTTCTCAATGAATTGTTCATCCAATTTAATCAAAGATATGATCGCCTAAATGAAGAAATGAATGATATTCTTGCCAACGATAAAATATCAAAAGAAAAAGAATTGGAAGACAATGAAATTGATACTCTCAATGATTACTTCAATCTCTGTGCGGAAGAATATCTGTTTTATCGAAGAGGTTATATTTATCCCGAGGTGTGGAAATCTTGGGTAGCTGGAATGAACACTTTCTACGATGATAATAGAATTCAGAAATTATGGTTAAAAGAGTTGAGTGCACAATCTTATTACAGCTTTAATGTAAGTAATGAAATCAAACAATTGCCTTAAAGAGTTAAGCATAACAAATAGTGACTATTTGGTTTGTGCAGGTGAGTTGACTGTTTCAGATTATTTTCCATTGCTGTAAAATATTATCGATGTGTTCGAGGGTAAATGAGGGTTCTGTCTAGATACATATATCTTCTTATGGTTCATAAGTGAAGATGCCCAGTTATCAGCAGCCGAAATAGATATACTGCAACAAATGTCGTGTTTGGGAAAATAATGGAGCTACGTTTCGCCACTTCCGATGATCTGGAGTTGCTGCGTCACTGGGACAATCAGCCGCATGTCGTAGCTGCAGACCCAAACGATTATTGGGACTGGGATGTAGAACTTGGTAGGTCGCCCGATTGGCGAGAACAGTTTATCGCGGAGGTTGACGGTCGGCCGGTCGGCTTTCTCCAGATCATTGATCCGGCTTTGGAGGAAACACGCTACTGGGGTGATGTCCCGCCCGGTCTTCGCGCAATTGATATCTGGATCGGCGAGGAAAACGACCTCGGAAAGAGCTATGGAACGAAGATGATGCGCCTGGCGATCGCTCATTGTTTTCAGTATCCGGCGGTGTCTGCGGTAATTATCGATCCTCTTGCCAGTAATATCCGGGCACATCGCTTTTATGAGCGACTGGGGTTCCAGTTTGTTGAACGCCGTCGCTTTTGTCAAGACGAGTGCTTTGTTTACCGCTTGGGACGCTGCCAATAATGTTTAAGCCGCCCAACCAGGTTTTGCAGCAGACCTTCAGCGATTGGCATGCGGCTGTATCCCAAGCGTTAGTCCGCCATACCAACCTCAGCACATCAGGAGAAGAAGCAGAATGAGCGTATGGCTACAATTGTCAATAACCTTACTGTTCTGGCGATCTCCGCCGCCAAGGATGTCCGTCGATTCGCCCCCACGGGTGTGGGGACAATGCAGGGAATTTATCTCTATATTTTTTGTATCCTGTACAAAAATGCAATACCCCTAAACCTTAGGACAAGAATTTAATACTTGGCAATAGACAATAAAACTGTCGCAATTTTAGCAGCCTTGTATTCTTAATTACGTTAAGGTGGTAGGCAGTCTTAAAGCAATTATTTTTACTCTTGGCGATCCTTCTCCACATTCATGGCAAATGTCCAACAGTCCTTTACTTCCCCTATTGGTTCAACGTGCCGGGGCTTCCATGGTTTCAGCAACGGATGTCCTCCTAGACACAGTACTTAACTATAGTAGTGAAGGCATTTTTCTGGTTGGCGTAGAGCCAACACAGCAGACTCCAGCCCATCCCTATCATTTTCGCATTCTCGCCATTAATCCACCGGGGCGGCAGTTACTCGGCTTAGATAGCTTGATTCCCCTAGGGGGCGAACTCCACCAGTCCTTACCAGGGGATTTGGGGGTTTGGCTGGAGGCCCAATTACACCAATGTTGGCAGCAGGGAACCACCCACCGCAGTGTTAGCCTATCGGTCTCAGTGACGCTGGTTCCGTTCTTTAACCATGGGGATGAGTCAGGCTTTATTGTCGGTCTTTGTCAGCCCGTATTGTTCCCGGCACGGTTAATGGAAAATCCTGGCCGGCTGGGGCAACTTCTAGATATGTTACCCGGTCTCGTTTTTTCCTTTCGGAATGTACCGCCTTGGCCGATGCAGCATCTCAGTCAGGGTTGTTATGGGGTGACGGGCTATACCAGTGCTGAACTTCTATATCGCGGCGGCGGTGGTTTTAACCAGATTACCCATGCCCAGGATCTACCCCAGGTACTCCAGACCATTGATATGGCGATCGCTGAGCAAACCCCCTACGAAATTGAATATCGTCTCTTTTCTAAGGATGGTCAACTCCGCTGGGTACGGGAACAGGGGATGCCCGTGCTAGGAGAAAATGGCGAAGTGGTGGCGGTCGATGGTTTTATTGCCAATATTACGGATTGGAAGCAACTGCACCAGGCCCTTCAGGATCCCTTGCAGGGGGTAGCGGCCGCCGTAGGGGATGATTTTTTCCGGAATTTAGCCCTTTACCTGAGCCAAACCCTAGAGGTGGACTATATCTTGATCTGTGAGTTGGCTGAAGCAGATATGGTAACAACGATCGCCCACTGTCATCGAGGTCAAATCGAAGCCAATTTCTGCTACAGCCTCAGGGATACCCCCTGTGAAACAGTGGTCAACAGTCCCGGAGCCTGCCTCTATGCCAACGATATTCAAAACCGCTACCCCAAGGATCAAAGTCTGCGGGAGATGGGAGCCGAAGCTTACATTGGTGTCCCCCTGCGGAATGCCCTCGGCGAAACCCTGGGACTGATCGTCGTCCTCCATGGCCATCCCCTAGAGAATTTATCGTTTATTGAAGCCCTGCTGCAAATTTTTGCCTCCCGCCTCACCGCCGAATTGGAACGCTGCCGGGGTGAGCGGATTTTACAGGCCGCTGAAGCCCGTTGGCGATCGCTGGTGCAACATGCCGCCGATCTCATTTCCATTCTGGACGCGGACAGTTTGGTTCGCTACCACAGTCCTGCCCTTACTCGGCTATTGGGCTATGACCCAGAGGAACTCATTGGTCAGGAGGCTCTGCGCTTCATACATCCCAATGATCTGCCTAGGATGCAGAATCAGTTTAAGCACCTCTTAGCCAACCCCAGCCAAATAGTGTCCCTAGAATTTCGCTATCGTCATCGCCAGGGCCATTGGTGTCACTTGGCCGCTACCGCTCAAAATTTATTGGCAGACCCCACCATTCGTGGCTTAGTGATTAATAGCCGTGACATTAGCGATCGCAAGCGGCAAGAGACTAATCTACGGGATCAAATTCAGTTTGAGCAACTCATTACCACCCTCACCACCCAATTTATTAACCTACCCCTGGAAGACATTGATACCGGCATCGAGGCGGTCTTAAAAGTGACCGGAGAATTTACCGCCGCCGATCGCAGTTACGTCTTTCAGGTGTGTGAACCCAATTCCTACTGCGTCAAAAACACCCATGAGTGGTGTGCCCCAGGTATTGAACCCCAAATTGAGAATCTACAATATTTGCCCCTAGAGGAGTTTCCCCTTTACCGCGAAACATTTTTAGAGATGCGGCCCCTGATTCTGACCGCCGTAGATGAACTGCCGGAGGATGCCCCGGAACGACATCAACTCGGGGTTCAGGACATTCAATCCCTGATTGTATTGCCCCTAGGCCAAGCAGATCACTTTACCGGCCTCTTGGGTCTAGACTATGTTCAGTCTAAAGTTGACGATTTAGAAGCTCTTTTACCCCTGATGCAGGTGTTGGCGGAGGTTTTTACCAATGTCTTCGAGCGGCAGCGATCGGAGGCGGTGTTACGGGAAGCGGAGGCCAAGTATCGCAGCATTTTTGAAAACGCTGTGGAAGGAATCTTTCAATCAAGTCCTGATGGCTGCTACCTGAGCGTGAACCCGGCCCTAGCCCGGATGTACGGCTACGACTCCCCCGAGGAACTAATCGCCTCTCTCAACAATATTGGCCAGCAACTCTACGTGGATCCAAAACGACGTAGTGAGTTCATCCATGCCCTAGAGCAAGAAAGTACCCTGTCCAATTTTGAATCTAGGGTCTATCGCAAGGATGGCACCATTATTTGGGTCTCTGAACATGCGCGGGTGGTACGGGATAACCAGGGCCAGGTGTTGTACTACGAAGGCACCGTTGAAGATATTAGCCAGAGCAAGGCCGCAGAGGTCAAACTACGGCAAACTACATCGGAATTGGAAGCCATTTTTCAGGTACATCCAGACCTTTACTTTCGCATGGCCGCCGACAGCACGATTTTGGATTACAAGGGTGCCAAGGATTCGGATCTGTATGTCTCTCCCCAGGATTTTCTGGGGCGACGCATGGTGGAAGTCCTTCCCACCGAGGTGGGGGACATTTTTCGAGGGGCGATGATTCAAGTTTTAAGGGGTGAGACCCCTGTTTTGATTGAGTATGCCCTGCCCTACCCGGAGGGACCGCAATACTTTGAGGCGCGGCTCTTACCCTTTCCCCCCAATCAAGTGGTTACGTTTATTCGCAATATTAGCGATCGCAAGCAAACGGAAGCAGAACTGCGTCAGGCCGAAGCCAAGTATCGCAGTATCTATGAAAACGCCACCGAAGGAATTTTCCAGTCCAACCTAGAGGGAAATTACCTGAGTGCCAACAATGCCCTTGCCCGCATTTATGGTTACGATTCCCCCGAGGATCTGCAAGCAAACCTGACGGATATTGCCGCCAGCCTGTATGTTGACCCCAACCGCCGCCATGAGTTTACCCGCCTATTGGTGGAGCAGGGCAGTATTACGGAATTTGAATCCCAGGTCTACCGTAAAGATGGCCAGATTATTTGGATTTCCGAAAATGCGCGGGCGGTTTACGGTGCCCACGGGGAACTCCTCTACTTTGAAGGCACCGTGATTGATATTACGGAGCGGAAGCTGTCGGAAAATACGATCCATTACCAGGCCTTCCATGATCTGTTGACGGGCTTACCCAATCGGGCCCTCTTTGACGATCGCCTCCCCATTGCCCTGGCCGATGCCCGCCGACGCGGGGATTTAGTGGCTGTCATGTTCTTGGATTTAGATCGGTTCAAGACCATTAACGATACCCTGGGCCATGCCGTGGGCGATCGCCTGTTGCAGGATGTGGCGGAGCGGATTTCCCATTGCCTCAGGGAAGTGGATACGGTGGCCCGTTGGGGCGGGGATGAATTTACCCTATTGCTGCCCCACTTGCGCTATCCCGATGATGCCGTCATTGTCACCGAACGCATTCTCCATGCCCTCAAGCCCGGCTTTTATCTAGAAGGCCACCATCTCCATGTCACCACCAGTATGGGCATTGCCCTCTATCCCGGCGATGGAACCGATCCCGATACCCTACTCCGCAACGCCGATGCCGCCCTCTATCGCGCTAAGGAATCCGGTCGCAATAATTATCAGTTCTATACCGCTAATCTCAATTCCAGCAGTTCCGAACTGTTGCGCCTGGAAAATCAACTCCATCAGGCCTGCGATCGCGATGAATTGCGACTTTACTACCAGCCCCAAATCGCCACCACCAGCGGCGATGTCACTCACCTAGAGGCCCTGGCCCGCTGGCAACACCCCGAACACGGCCTCCTCAGTCCAAAGCATTTCATTGCCATTGCCGAAGAAAACGGTTTAATTGTCAGTATTGGTGAATGGGTACTGCATCGGGCCTGTCAAGATTGTAGCCATTGGCAAAACGAAGGTTTGGGCGGGATTGGTGTATCCGTAAATCTATCGTCCCGTCAATTTTTGCATCCCAACCTAGTAAACGATATTCGCCATTGCCTGGAAACCCATCGCCTTTCCCCCCACCTGCTGACCCTGGAAATTACGGAAACCATTGCCATGCAGAATCTAGAGATGACGAAAGGGATTTTGATGCGGTTGCGGGATATTGGTGTAGGCATTGCCCTGGATGATTTTGGCATGGGATATTCTTCCCTGAGCTACCTCAAGCAGTTCCCCCTCACCAGCCTGAAAATAGATCGCTCCTTTGTTCAAGATTTAACCGAGAATGATCAGGACGTGGCCATTGCCCGCGCCATTCTTGCCCTGGGTAAAGGCTTAAATCTCAATGTTGTGGCAGAAGGGGTGGAAACCGTTGAGCAATTGGACATTCTAAGGGAACTGGGCTGTGATCTTATCCAAGGCTTCTTCTATTCCCGGCCCATTCCCTACGATCGCCTATTCCTTTGGTTGCAAACCTATAATAATAAATTGAGTAATCAAATAAAATAAATCGAGAAGGGCCTTCGTCCTTTACTTGTCCTAATTTTTGTATCTGAAAATCCATGAGTTCTCCCCTTCTCTCCTTCGACTCAAAAAAAATAACCGCCCCAGATGCAGAAATGCCGGGTCTAATTTCAGGGGAATTTTTTCAAGAAACCTTAGCCCTGACTCGCAGGCTGTTTATTCAGTTACAGCGTCGTCCTTCTACCCTCATTGCCGGGATTATTCAACCCCTGATGTGGTTGATCCTCTTTGGGGCCCTGTTTCAGAATGTTCCCCAGGGTCTTTTTGGCGAAAGTGAAAACTATGGCCAGTTCCTCTGTGCTGGGGTGATTGTCTTTACCGCCTTTAGTGGTGCCCTGAATGCCGGCTTACCGGTGATGTTTGACCGGGAGTTTGGTTTTTTGAATCGGCTGCTGGTTGCCCCCTTGGCCTCACGGTTATCCATTGTCTTGGCCTCGGCCCTATTTATTACCAGCTTAAGTTTAATTCAGGTGGCGGCGATCGCTAGTCTCGGCTATTTTTTAGGGGCGGGTCTACCGGCTCCCCTGGGACTATTACTGGTCATGGCGATCGTCCTCTGTTTAGTGCTAGGGGTGACTGCCCTGAGCTTGGGATTAACCTTTGCCTTGCCCGGTCATATTGAGCTATTGGCGGTTATTTTCGTCATTAATTTACCCCTCCTCTTTGCCAGTACGGCCCTCGTTCCCCTCACCTTTATGCCGGGATGGTTGCAATGGGTCGCCAGTTTGAATCCCCTCAGTTTTGCCATTGAACCCATTCGCTATCTCTACCTCCACCCCGATTGGACCTTTGCCAGTGTGGTGATGGCCGCCCCCTGGGGAGAGGTGAGCCTCGTCCAAGCCCTAGCCCTTTTATTGGGGTTTGATCTGGTGGTATTGGTGAGTATTCAGCCCCTCCTTCGCCGCAGTCTTTCCTGAAGCCTATGGAATCTCAACAGACCCATCCAGCGGATTCCATTGCGGATCGCTTTATTGTTGTCATGGTGACAACGGCCTCGGAGGTGGAAGCCCAGGGCATTGCAACGGCCCTCGTGAATGAGGGGTTAGCGGCCTGTGTCAACTTTCGTGAGGTGCAGTCCATTTATCGCTGGAAAGGGGATACCTGTCATAGTAGGGAGTGGCATCTATTCATTAAAACAAAATCCGCAAAATTTGATGCCCTAGGGGCGCGGATCCAGGCCCTCCACCCCTACGATGTACCGGAAATTATTGCGGTGCCGATTGTGCGGGGGGCCCAAACCTACTTAGATTGGTTAGATCAAGAAACATGATCCCCATAATCCTACCCTCGATGACCTTACCCCCAATGATCTCATCCTCAATGAACTTATCCATTGTTGTTTGGTGTACTTAAATCATTTATTGCTGCAAAACTTTCGTAATTATGCCTACCAAGACGTATCGTTTATTGCCCCGAAAACGATCCTAGTGGGGGATAATGCCCAAGGGAAATCCAATCTCCTTGAAGCCGTTGAGTGGTTAGCCAGTTTACGATCCCATCGCACTAGCCGCGATCGGGATTTAATTCAGCAGAACACCGACTACAGCCACATTTCAGCGGGAATTCAACGGGATAGTGGCCCCCTCGATCTATCCGTCACTCTACGGCAAACTGGACGGCGATCGCTGATGGTGAATAGTGAGCGAGTGCGGCGTAATGTAGATTTTTTAGGTCACTTAAATGCGGTGGAGTTTTCCTGCCTAGATATGGAACTGGTGCGGGGCAGTCCAGGGGAGCGGCGAGATTGGTTAGATCGGGTGTTAATTCAGCTTGAACCCATTTATGCCCACCTCCTCCAGCAGTATCAGAAGGTCTTACGTCAGCGCAATGCCTTTCTGAAGCAATCCGTACCCCATCCCCCGGAGGCATCCCAGTTAGCCCTTTGGAATCAACAATTGGCGATCGCTGGTACTCGATTAATGCGACGACGGCATCGACTAATTCAGCGGTTAACGCCCATTGCCCAACATTGGCACCATTGCTTAAGCCAGGGCTGTGAAATTCTCGGGATTCATTACCAATCCCATGTCCCCATCCAGCTAGACACAACCGAGGCGATTTTAGAAAGTTTTTATGAGCAGTTTCAACGCCGGGCGATCGCGGAACAACACCAAGGAACCAGTTTAGTCGGCCCCCACCGCGATGATGTTAGCTTAGAGATTAATCAAACACCGGCCCGGCAGTATGGCTCCCAGGGACAACAGCGCACCCTGGTTTTGGCCCTTAAGTTAGCGGAATTGCATTTAATCGAGGAGGTGATCGGCGAAGCTCCCCTGCTATTATTGGATGATGTCTTAGCGGAACTGGATTTACATCGACAAAACCAGCTTTTAGCCACCATTGAACATCGATTTCAAACGATCATTACCACCACCCATCTGGGAAACTTTACTGCCCCCTGGTTGGATGCGGCCCAACTTTTAACGGTGCGATCGGGCAAAATTGTGGAATATACAGATACTAGGACAGGCTAAAATTTTCCTGTTAATATATTAAAATTTTATCAGGATATTAAAATGCTTAAACTTGCATGTTGTTGAATATTTGAGCGTGCAATGTCCGTATATTGCCCTAATTCAAAACCTTACCAACTGGACTTGACCACTCCAGGTAGTAAACCTTGATGAGCCATATCCCGCAGCGCATTGCGGCAGAGACCAAAATCACGGAAGTAGCCCCGGGGACGGCCAGTTAACCAGCAACGGTTCCGTAGACGAGTGGGGGAGCTATTGAGGGGTAGGCGTTGCAATTGCCGATGGAGTTCTAAATTTTCCTCGGGGGTTTCCGCCATGGCCAATTGTTCTTTAATGGCCTGACGCTTTTCCGCGTACTTGTCCACTAAACGCTGCCGCTTCTTTTCCCGCTCAATCATACTTTTTTTGGCCATGGAGGTGATGCTATCCTTCTACATTTTGTTAATTCAGCATTTTTTATCTTAACAAGCTACCCTCAAAAATGGCAAATTTCTCGCTCGAGCCTATGCACCTTGCACTAAAATCCCCCTATTTTGACCCGTAATCAGCGATCGCTATGGCAGAGTTTAGAAAAACTTAAGGAATAATTCGGCAAAATGTTCAAGCCGAACATCATCTTCTTGATAGCAGTGTTATCCATTGAGTGGCAACTTTGTCAATCATTTGTTATATTTTGTAACATCTAGAGACGACAATGTTCTTAGAGGAGAATAAGCTATGGATTCAAAGTTTCCTGAACTGAGTGTCGATCTCAGCTACGAGCAGCAGTTTCAAATGCGCCTGATGGAAGAACAGGTGGATACCATGAGCCACCAGCAAACCCGGGATCTGCTCTTGCAGGCATCTCGACTGCTGATGATGAAGGACAATGTGATCCGTTCCCTAGTGCGACGTGCTGCCTAGTTGATCTGTGACGTGTTTTATTTGGGACGGACGACCTCCCTCTCTCGCTAGGGTTCCCCACCGGGAAAAAAGCAGGGGACACGGGGCCGCACCACCCAAATACAGCAGACCTTTCCTAATGATCTACTCCAGGGAGCCTGAAAATTATTTCCGGCGAATCACATCACCCACCACATTTACACAACACATCCATAAAACATCAAATACACAACACGTCATAGCTAATAGCTAAAGGCCATCATGGGTGTGGCAGCCATAACGTCCTGAGGAGCCTTTCCTGTGCGCTTGAGTCCCAATATCCAAAAAATTTGATCTTCTACTTTTTTCATTTGATCGGGTTGTTTGGCTTGGGCCAGGACTTGGTGAGAGAGTACCAGTTTCTCCAATTCATTGATCTGGTCAGCAATATCTTCTTCATCCAGGTACAGGCTTTCAATCACTGCATTTAAGTCAATTTCGGGATCAGCCACCAGGCAAGCACCCTCGGCAACCACGGATTTCAACTGGGATTGGGATGTCCGTAGCAAGCGACGAATGTAGTAAACGGTAACAGGCAACAAAAGTTTCATCGATCCCCCCTAATTAAAGAGTTACTTTAAGAAATAGATTTAATGTGTTCATCAGCAAAAAAAACAAAACCGTGATGGTTAAATATCTTCAGAAAATTTGTCTATCGAGGGAGAAGTTTCGTAATAGTTCTTAACAACTCATCGATAATCTGAAGTTATCTGTAGAACATATTTCAATATTATGAATGTCGTCCCGGAAACAGCATCCGTAAATTTACCTAGGGATCGTCATCGACAATGACTGGGATCACACAAACCCAGTGATTTACAGCCTTAGAGGAAAATGCTAAGAATCATGAATAAAACCAGGATGAATGTTAAATACCTGCAATCTTTAATTCGCTAGATGAAGATAGATGACCAGTGATCCCAGGGCATGGTAGTCATTACCACAGAAATAGTTACAGTCTTTAATATTCACAGTCCTTGGTAGCCATTGAGATATTCCTAGGGTGTGGGGAACGTAAGGGGAAAGTCTTTAGGGTTTGAGGCAGGAAGAAGGGGATAGGGGGATCGCCTCTAGGTGGCCCTGGGTGAGTTGCCAGCAGCGATCGCTAATGGGGAGTAACTCCTTGGCTTCGTGGCTAACGACCAATAAACTCCAATGCTGTTTTAGGCGACCGAGGACGGTAATCAATTGTTGCCGCATAGACCAATCCAGTCCGGCGGTGGGTTCATCTAGGAGGAGTAAATAGGGCTGGCGAATGAGCTGGACGGCTAGGGCGAGGCGACGTTGTTGACCGCCACTGAGGGATTGGGGACGGCCGTGGAGGGGGAGGTGATCTAAGCCCACATCGGCAAGGGCCCTGTCAACCCGATCGATCCCCACGTCGGGATGGCCAAAGCGAATTTCTTCTAAGATGGTACTACCGCAAAAATAGCGATCGGGAAACTGAAAGACTAAGCCAGCCAACTGCTGTAACTCTAGGGCTGAAAGGTCTTGATTTTGCCAAGAGATGGTTCCCCGATGGGGTGTGGCTAACCCCGCTAGAATCTCAAGTAAGGTGCTTTTCCCGGATCCGCTCGGGCCGATAATCAACCCCAATTCTTGGGGCCCTAGCTCTAGGGTCAACTGATCCAAAATGGGCTGGGGGGTGGCCGGGGGATGATAGCTAATATTTTTAAGGGAAAGCAAAGTAAACTCCTGGAGGATGATCAATGCAGCCGCACGGTTCCATTTCCATCATGACCCGTTGTTGTCGGGCCGCTGTCTTGGCGATCGCCCCCTGGATCATGACGATTCCTGCGTGGGCGGCGGATCCATTTCGTTCCGGAACGCAGGCCCGGCCAATTTCCGATCAAACAGAAGCAGTTTTTGAGGCTATCTTCCGTGATGGTCATTATCGCAAGGGAAAAGACTTATTGCCAGCGGCCCTCCAGAGCGATCGCCGCGAACCCCTCACCCTCACCCTTGCGGCGGGAATCGCCTACCTAGATCAGGATTGGGAAACCTATCGTCAGTTTAGTGAACAAACCCTGCGGGCCGCCCAAAATCTGGGCGATCGGGATCCCCTGCGGAGCAATTTATATCAGGCTGTGGGACATTTTTTACTGGCGGCCTACGAAATTTCCGATGCTGGGGCTGGGCCCTTTTTAGGGGCATCGGCGGCCCTGTTGCGGGTACAGCAAATGTTTCGATTCCTTGACCAAGCGGAGGCGATCGATGCCAATGATCCAGAACTTAATTTGATTCGCGGCTATATTGAGTGGGGCGTTGCCAATAACATCGGTTTTTTTGATAGTGAAGCAGCGGTACAGCGACTTCAGAACCGCGCCGCTCCCACCTATCTCAGCTACCGGGGAACGGCCCTAGCCTACCGGGATTCTAACCAACTGCCCCTGGCTCTAACCGCTGTGGATCGGGCCCTAGGGGCAGCCCCCCATAACCCGGAGTTGCTTTACCTGAAGGCTCAAATTCTCAGAATGTCGGGAAACTATGAAAACAGTCGCTCCTACCTGGATCGGGCCCTGGCCCAACGGGATCAATTACCCAGCGAGGTCGTGCGGGAAATGTTGGCCGCCAGTCAGGAAATCGATGCCATAGTGGAGCGCCAGTGAACCCTGCCTGATAGTGAACCGCGCCTGATAAAATAGGGTGTTAACATTAGCAGGGTGCCATGACCATTACGGCTGAAGCGTTGCAAGCCCTGAAGCAACAATTAGTAGATTTAGTTGATGGCCTAGATAGCTCTCCCCACGGCGAACTGATTTATCAAACTTTAACCACCTTTGCTCACCTAACTGAGGAAGAGTTAGAACGACTCGACTGGAAGATTTTGCGCTCCTCCCTGCGGGACATGCACCAGGCCCTACGGGTCTTTGCCCCCTATCGCCATACCCGTAAAATATCCATCTTTGGCTCGGCCCGTACCCCCAGCGATCATCCTGCCTATGCCATGGCAGCGGAGTTTGCCCAAAAAGCCACCGCCCAAGGATTTATGGTAATGACTGGCGCGGGCGGAGGCATTATGGAAGCGGGTAACAAGGGAGCTGGTGCGGAAAATTCCTTTGGACTCAATATTGACCTTCCCTTTGAACAGGGGGCCAATGCCTATATTGAAGGGGATCCACGCCTGATTCATTTCAAATACTTTTTTACCCGCAAACTCTTCCTATTAAAAGAAACTGATGCGATCGCCGTCTTTCCGGGGGGATTTGGAACCCAAGATGAAGCCTTTGAATGCCTGACCCTGTGCCAAACGGGAAAAGCACCACCCACCCCCATGGTTCTTGTGGATGCCCCCGGTGGAACCTATTGGCGCGATTGGGATCAGTATATCCAAAACCAACTCAGTGCCAATGGCCTGATTAACCCGGAAGATCGGCAGCTTTATACCATTACCGATGATGTGAGCCAGGCAATTGAGTCCCTCAGCCAGTTTTATCGGGTCTACCACTCCTGTCGCTATGTCAAGGGGCAACTGGTACTCCGTCTCAATCAAGAGATTACGGATGAGCAGCTAGGGCAACTCAATCAAGAGTTTGGGGATATTTTACTGAGTGGACAGATTGAAAAAACCATCCCCCTGCCTCGGGAATTGGAGGATGAACAGCCCCTAACCCAAACCAACTTTATCCGCACAGTTCACCTTCCCCGTTTGATGTTGCATTTTAATCAGCGGGATTTTAGTCGTCTCTATCAACTGATCCACTGCCTGAATCAAATGGCCACCAGTGAAGCGGCCCAGCATCCTGAGCGCAAATAGTTCTGGACATTCAGCTTTTTCAACGTTTTGAATGTTTTTGTTATTTTCGTTATTTTAGTTTCTTTTTGAAGACATCCTATGATTGAACGCTATACCCTGCCCCCCATGGGAACATTGTGGACTGATGGTTATAAATTCAAAACTTGGCTCCAGGTTGAACTAGCGGTTTGTGAGGCCCAGGCCCAGTTGGGATTGATGCCCCTCTCTGCCCTAGAGACGATCAAAGCTAAGGCGGACTTTGACCCCGATCGCATCCTGGAAATTGAAGCCGAAGTCAAGCATGATGTGATTGCCTTTCTCACCAATGTGAATGAGTACGTGGGGGAAGATGGCCGCTATATTCACCTCGGTCTGACCAGTTCCGATGTCTTGGATACGGGCCTGGCCTTACAATTGATGGCCAGTCTCAACTTGCTTTCCCAGCAACTGGAAACCTTGATCCAGGTGACGCGGGCGAAGGCCCAGGAGCATCGCTATACCGTCATGGTGGGACGAAGTCATGGTATCCACGCTGAACCCATTACCTTTGGCTTTAAGTTAGCGGGTTGGTTGGCCGAACTATTGCGCCATCGCGATCGCCTGTGTCAACTCCATAAAACCATTGCCGTGGGAAAGATCTCTGGGGCGGTGGGAACCTATGCCAATATTGATCCCAAGATCGAAGCAATTGCATGTCAAAACCTAGGACTGCACCCGGATACCGCTTCAACCCAAGTGATTTCCCGCGATCGCCACGGTGAGTATGTCCAGGTTCTTGCCCTATTGGCCGCATCCCTAGAACGGTTTGCCGTGGAAATCCGTAATCTTCAGCGCACCGATGTTCTGGAGGTGGAAGAGTTCTTTTCTAAGGGACAAAAAGGCTCCTCCGCCATGCCCCATAAACGGAATCCGATTCGCTCCGAGCGGTTAACGGGTTTAGCCCGAATCCTACGGGGCAATGCGATCGCTGCCCTGGAAAATATGGCCCTGTGGCATGAACGGGATATTTCCCACAGTGCCGTCGAGCGAGTGATTCTGCCCGATAGTTCCATCCTGACCTACTTCATGCTCGTGGAAACTACCGAGTTGATTCGCACCCTTCAGGTGTACCCAGAAAATATGCAGCGGAATATGAATCTCTATGGTGGGGTCATTTTCAGTCAGCGGGTTCTATTAACCTTGGTGGAAAAAGGAATGGTGCGGGAAGATGCCTATGCCCTAGTGCAACGCCATGCCCATGCCGCCTGGAATCAAGAAAATGGTAACTTCTTAGAAAATCTCAGGGGAGATACCGCCGTTACCGCCCAATTATCGGCGGATGAACTGGCCAATTGTTTTAATCCCCAGCATCACTTGCAGCATTTGGAAGAGATTTTCCAGCGGTTAAGTATTTAACCTCTACTGTCCGAATCTACTGCCTGAGTCTAGGGGTTCACTTTACCGTTTAGGAGAATCGTTTAGCCGTCTTCTTCGGAGCAGCGGATGAGGATCTCAACCTGAGGATATTAACCAGGGCAAACCTGAGCAACATCTTTATTTTGGTAGCGATAGTCCCGTAGCCAGTCACAGGCATACTGCAAGAGTTCCGGCAACGGATAGAAAGCCGTGAGAATAATTTGATCATTTTGACCGGCGATCGCCACCACAGGAGGATTTGTGGCTGAAATATCTACGCCGTAGGAGACACCGGGAACTGCTGTTGTTTGCCCCAGGGGTTGGCCACTGCGGGACCAGAGACTCACGGTACGATCTTGGGATGCGGCGGCAATCATCTGACCGTCCGCACTCAGACCTAGGCTGAGAATACTGCGTAAATGGCCACGAAACTGTTGATGGTTTTGCCCCTGGCCATTCCAAACATTAATCCAGCCCCCGTCCCCCCCCGCAATCAGGGTTTGACCATCTTGACTAAAACGCACCATCGCTAACCAGCCTTGGTTGGGTTCTAAGGTTTGCGCTAGGGTGCCGGCCTCAATGTTCCAGAGTTTGACACTGCCCCCTTCGCCGGTACTGGCTAAAAGTCCAGTCACGGGATTAATGCTTAAACTCCAAATACTTTCCCCCGAGCCACCAAAGCTCAATTGACTCTGATCCTGAAGATTCAACCGATGAATCATCCCCTGACCATCCCCCGCCACCAGATAACGATCGTCGGGACTGACTGCGACGGTGTAGAGTCTTGCCTCACTGTGCCAAAGTTTTTCCGGTGGATCCATCTGTTCCTGTTGCCAGAGATAAATATCGTGACTCGCGGCGATCGCCACCTGTTGACCGCTGCTGGTAAAGGCCAAACTATTAATCCCCGCCGGATCCAGGATCGGTGTTTCCGCTAAAAAGGTACCATCCTTTTGCCAGAGACGTACCCGACCATCTTTTCCTCCCGTGGCCAGGGTTTCACCATCCGGGGCAAAGGCCAGGGCCCAAAGACTCTCTTGATTCGCCGGCCACACCCGATGACGCTGGTTCTTAATCTGCCATAGGTAGATGCCACCGCCGCGATCGCTACTGATTAACCATTCCCCCTGGGTATCAAATTGCACACTATTGACAAACTGCTCATGGCCCCTTAGCTCCGTGTGCAGTAAGCCATTCTCATTCCAGAGGCGAATCACATTATCGTTACTGAGGGTAATTAAATAGCCACGGGGATCATAGCCGACGTAGTACACGGGCGCGGTACTGACTCGCCACTGATTTCGTTGCTGACCATTGCTATCCCATAGTCGTAAAATGCCATCGACCCCCACCGTCGCCAACAGGCCATCACCTAAAAACGTCAAACTATTTTGATCTACCGGCTGATTGGGGGGAGCCTGCCAGTCCGCCTGAAGTTCTCCCCCTAGATTCCAGCGGCGAATATGGCCATCACTACCGGTGGTTGCCAGAAATTGACCATCGGGACTGTAGCTCATACTGTATCCCTGGCCTTGGTGGGCTGAAAATTCCCCCAGTAATTCTCCCTGGTTATTCCAGCGATAGACCCGCCCCTCCTTGCTCAAGGCGGCCATTTCCGTGTTGTCGGGACTAAAGCGAAAACTGACAATTTGGCTGTTGGCTCCCCCTAGTTTAGCCAGGAAGGTGATATCCGGTTTCAGTTGCCAGAGTTCCACCATGCCGGACGTGGTTAACAGAGCGAGGCGATCGCCCTCTCTATGGAAACGGACACCACCAATATCGTCTCGGTTGAGGGGAAATTCAGCCTGGGGTAAACCAGCCTGATTCCAAAGGATTAATTCTCCCCCCTCACTAATGGTGACAATGGTTTCGGCATCGATAAACCCACTCCCCACCATGGAATTTTCTCGGGTATTCCCTGGGGCTTGCCACTGATTGCGGGCGTGAATCTGACCCAGTAGGGTATTCAGGGCAAAGATCGGCCGGGTGGTGGGGTAGTCACTCAGGGGAGTATTCCCAACCAATTCATCTAGAGTACGCCCCGCGGCGATCGCACTGACAAGGGCCGGTAATTCCTGGCCAGAAAAGCGACTTAAGCTATCAATACTCTCCTGTTCTAGGGTCAGACTAATCCGCGAGGCGCGCAGATCATAGTTGGTTTTAATGAGGACGATACCCACCCCCAGGGAGAGTAACGACACCATGGCGAGGGCCGTCATGGCTTGGCGCATCAACCGTCTAGCCCGGTGTTGGGCCTGATCTAAAATAGCATTGGCCGCAGCGATCGCCTGCTTTTCCTGGCGTTCCAGGAGCAAGGTATGCTGCATTTCCCGCTGATTTAGATCTTGGCTGGCGGCAAAAAATTGATAATCTAAGTCCGACAAACTCTTGCCATTGGCCCACAGGAGGGCATCCTGGAGAGCCTGTCCCCGCAACAGCCGTGAACTATCCTGGCCCCCCGATCGCAACCACGCCTGAAAACTATCACTGTAGGGACGTAGCTGGGCGAGCTGCTCCTCCACCCAATTTCCATTGAACACATGGGCATAAATGGGATTAAAGACCTGCAACTGCCCCCACCGCTGGCATACGAGTCCCGTCAAACTTAACGAGCGTTCCTCCGGACTATTATCCAGGGGAATACTGCCCTGCTCTAGAATTTTTTGATACATTCCCAGTAGACGGCCACTCCGCTGTTCATCGGCCAATAGACGGTTTCGTAGGGTTTTTAGATGCTCTGGCTCATCCTGCCGTTCCCAGTCCTGTAAGATCATTTTCTGAATGAGTCGCTCAACATGATCCTCCGCCTCTCCACTAGGGACAAACTGATCCCGAACCTGGAGAAGACGGCAAATTTTCTGGGTGAGAAAGGGTTGACCACCCGTCCAGGTTAAGACTGCCCTTAGGAGTGCTTGGGGCTGATCACTGAGGGAACGAATTCCCTCTAGGAGGGGTGTTGCTTCCTCTAACTGAAACCCTTCTAGGGAAATGGCCCGGCCAATATTAAAGGGGGTGCGTTGTTTATCTTCAATCAGGCGATCGGGGGTGGCTACCCCCAAAAGGGCAAAGGTCAACCGCTGGTAACTGGGATCATCGGCCCGTTGGTTATAGCAGGAACGGATCCAGGCAAAAAAGTCATCGGTGGAAAAGGGCAAGCTCAGGAGGCTATCCACCTCATCAATGAAAATCACCAGGGGACAGGTGCGATGGTGCAGTAAGACCTGTTCCATAAATTCCCCAAGGCGATGAATGGGCGACATGAGTTGGCGATCGCGCCACCAAGACCGTAGATTAAACACATCCGCCAACTGAAAGCTTTGGACAAGGGCACCAATCAGACTGGCATACCACTGATCCGCATTAATATTTTGACTACCGATTTTTGTAATATCTAAGGCCGCACAGGCATAGCCATCCCCCTGAAGCCGCTGCATCACCTGTACCCGCAGGCTGGACTTCCCCATTTGCCGAGAATTTAAGACATAGCAAAATTCACCTGCTCGCAAACCACCGTAGAGGTCGCGATCGGCTTGGCGTTCTACGTAGGTTGGACAGGCACTCGGTAAACTGCCCCCTACTTGGTAGGGGACGGACAGATCAATTTCAGGACTAGACATTAATCAAATTATCAATCAAATTAAAATCCTTTGACCTAGAATCATTCACCCTAGGGATCATTCACCAGGGCGATCGCTGATCATCCCTAGTAGGTAGATGACGTAGAATCTGGGACAGTAGTTGCTTGATTATTCATAGAATTGTTCACAGAGGTCTCCCCAGACCCACTCGGGCCATACTCCTTAACCTCCACATCTCCCAGGGCCCCCATCTTCTCTGCTGGATTATTGTTGTAGGCAATGTTCACGGCTCCCGCATTCCCCGAACGCACAATAATGCGTTCCTTGCCTTTCCAGGTTTGCTCACTGCCGGTTTCCATCATGCCCACAAAAACCATGGTGCCATCCACCTCAACTTCAATCCAGGAATCTCCCTCTAGGGTGACATCCACTTGTACCGGCTGATCGGCGAGGGGGGGAGAGGATTCTGGGCTAGGGCTAGGACTGTTTTGGACTGTTTCCGGGAAAGTTGTGGCAGCGGGAGAGGGACTCGCTTCAGGGGTAGCGGTAACGTCTGGAGCGGTATCCCCATCGGCAATACCTTGGACGGTGGGCTTAAAGATGTAGGCAAGGGCCGCCACTGAGCCAATTACTAGGAAAAAGTAGGCTAAGTATAGGTGAATCGGCCGCAGTTGGGGGGTAGATAAGCGGCGCGGACTCTCTTTCTTTTGCTCAACCGTGTAAACATGGGTTTCCGTCGGATATTCCGATGCGATGACTTTACCCTCTAGGCCAAGGGCATCGGCAAAGCGGCGAATAAACCCTTGGGTATATATTGGCTCCGGCAGGTGGGCGATCGTGCCGGCTTCAATGGCCTCCAGAATGGATTGGCGAATCATTGTTTTGGCGGCAATTTCATCTAGGGGTAAGCCAAGTTCTTGACGCTTTTCTTGTAAGAACGCACCGATTTCCGCCAGTTTTGCTGCCCGATCTTGATCGAGGTGATTCAGATTTGGCATAGCTGTAACTCTCCTTATAGCGACTCTCAGTAAGCATCAGGAACAACCACACATCATGACTTATGATTCAGCCTAGACTATTTCTAGGTTTTAGGATCAATTTGCTAATCCTACCTGCTAAGGGAACCTTCACCCTATGATAGGGGGAAATTCCCCCTTTGAATGTCCGGTTTGTTCTAGTTGGTTTAGCTCATGGTTGGACAATACACGCACCTGGCCCACGTCTAATTTCCCCTGACGTTTGCAACTCAGTTGAATCGGGCCAATGGCCAGGCGATGGAGCGCAAGGACAGAATAGCCTAAGTATTGAGCAATCCGACGAATTTGTCGATTCCGACCTTCGTGGAGGACAATTTTGAGCAGGGTTCTTGGGGTAGGCTGGTCGGATTTTTTAAGGACATTCACTTGGGCGTTTAGGGTTTGCTGGCCATCCAGAGGAATGCCATTTCGCCATTGTCGTAATGCTGACTTCGATGGGCTTCCCTCTACCCAGACATGATAGGTCTTGGGAATATGGTGGCGGGGATGGCTGAGGCAAAAGGTTAGTTCACCGTCGTTGGTGAGAATCAGGGCACCGGTACTGTCCGCATCTAAACGGCCCACGGGATGCAACCCAGGGGTTTCCTGGTAGTGCTTCGGCAAAATATCGAGAATAGTAACCCGTCCCTGGGGGTCATGGCAGGTGCAGATCACCCCTAGAGGCTTGTGGAGGAGAAGGTAAACCCGATCGGGTGGATACTGGGGATTGAGCCATTTCCCGTTATATTCAATGCGATCGCGATCGGGGTCGGCGCGATCGCCCAGGTGGGCCAGTTGACCATTCACCCGAACCCGGCCAGCTTTAATCCATTCTTCAGCTTGGCGGCGAGAGGTAATTCCCCATTGGGAAAGAATCTTCTGAAGACGCTGCTCCATCATTAATCGGACTACAGCCGAGAATTTTTAAAATAGTTATGTCTGAGAATATTATGTTTGCGAAGTGTTCATCTCGGCAAGGGATGCCAGAATTTGCTCTAGGTCAATCACAAAAATAGGGGGTAAATTGGCATTCTCTGGACTGGTGATCATGCGGGAACTGACACCATGAATATTTCCCCAATGTAAGTAGTTCTTTGGCAGGGGCGCAACCTGATCTGCCGGAACCCGCTCCAGAGTGGGTGGATCTGCAATGGGTAAACCAATTAACTCATGATCGCTACTTTCTTGACGTTGCAATAGCAGGAGAAAACGCTGTTGATCTACTTCCGGGGACATCATTGCATCCCTAAATAGGCAGCACCCAATATCAATCACAAAAACTTCTTGATTTTGGTACGTGATGAGGCCAATCCCGCCCCTTTCCGGATCCCCATGGATCTGATGGAGGGGAATAACTTTAAGAACCGTTTCAATGGGGAGGGCAAACTGTTCCTGACGAATGGTAAAGGTGAGAAATTGCCGCAGGATAATCTGTTTGGCCTGACGATGGCGGAGCCGACGGGGGGAATTAATGGCCATGGAGGGTTTCCCCGTTAATGAGTTGGCGGAGGGATTTGAGGAGTTCGGTTTCCCGGAAGGGTTTGCTAAAGTAGGCGGCGGCCCCCAGATTAAAGGCGAGTTGACGGTGTTTATCGCCAGTGCGGGAGGTGAGCATGGTAATGGGTAGCTGTTGGCGATGCCCTAGGGTTTTGACATGGGCCAGAAATCCATAGCCATCGAGGCGGGGCATTTCAATGTCACAGATGACGGCATCGACCCGTAAGTCGGTTTGCAGTTTGTCGAGGGCCTCTTGACCATCCTTGGCCTGTTCCACATGGTACCCTGCTTTTTCCAAGGTATTGGCGAGGAAACGACGGACATTGATGGAGTCATCTACCACCAGAATGGTTTCTTGCTGGGGCAGATTCAGGGTTGGGGCGGGTGGGCGGGCCGGGGCCCCATCTCCCAAGGAGGCGTGATCAAACCAACGCAATAGGGCCAGGGTATCAATGAGGGGGACAATCCGACCATCTCCCAAAATGGTGCAACCACTAAAGCCAGGGGGGAGGCCCATATCTCCGTCCACTTGGCGAATAGTTACTTCCTGTTCTCCCCAATAGCGATCGATTTCAATGCCAATTAAATCATCCCCTTGGGCCAGGAGCATGACGGTGGGATCGTTAATCGTGGGAATGGCATCCATATCTAAGGAGCGATGGGGCCGGCTAAAGCGGAAATAGTCCTGTAGTTGCACGAGGGGAATCATGTAGCCTTGCCAGTCAAGAATTTTTTGACCGACGGTTTCAATAATCGGGTAGCGATCGCGGAGCATCATTTCTTCGATCGCCTCGGTGGGAATCGCCACCAACATCCCTGCCACCTCGGCCAGGAGTACCCGGACAACGGATAGGGTATAGGGCACGGTGATTGTAAAGGTTGTCCCTTCCCCTAGGCGGGTTTCCACCCGGACATCTCCCCGCACTTGGCGCAGGTTGGTACGGACTACATCCATGCCCACGCCCCGGCCCGATAGGGAGGTGACTTGACTGGCGGTACTAAACCCTGGCTCAAAGATGAGGTCAATTAACTCGCGATCTCTGGCACTATTCAGGGTTTGGGAATGAAATCCCAGTTGAAGTGCTTTTTGGCGCAGTTTTTCCGGATCAATGCCGCGGCCATCATCGGTAATGGTGATCACGGTTTGGTTGCCCCGGTAGGTGGCCCGCAACTCAATGTGCCCTTGGGGGGATTTCCCTTGGCGTTGGCGATCGCTGGGGGATTCAAGACCATGGTCAAAGGCATTGCGGACAATGTGCATTAAGGGATCACTCAAAATCGCTAATACCGAGCGATCGATGAGGGTATGGCCCCCTTGAATATCCAGTTTGACCCGTTTACCATGTTCTTGGCAAAGGTGCCGAATTAAGCGTGGATAGCGATTGGCTAAGTCCGCAAAGGGTCGCATCCGAATTTGGGTAAATCGGGTTTGAAGTTGTTTCGCCGTGCGGTTGAGATCTCGGCTAGTATGCTCCGTATCCTCTAGGCCAATTTCTAAATCACTGGTGATTTCCTGGATCTGAACAATGGATTCCATCACCTCTTGGGATAACAGGTGCAGATCACTGTAGCGATCGAACTCTAGGCTATCAAATCCCTGATGCCAATCTCCCCCCGGCAGGGAAGGGGTTAGGGGAGTCGGACTTCGCCCAGGGACAGTACTGAGGGATTCCACCGCGTTCCCCACCACCTTAACTCCACTGCCAAAACGGTCGTAGCCTGTCCGCAAACGAAAATTAGACTGCTCTAAGGCCCGTACTTTGCCCTTGAGCATTTCCAGTAATTGATGGAGCCGTTCCAGTTGTAAATCTAACCCATTCCGTTCAATGGTTAATTCCCCAAACAGATCACTGAGGTGATCCAGTTGTTGAACCGCCACCCGCACGGTCATATCCTGAATTTCCGGGGCGATCGCCCCTGGGGATGGGGTAGCAGGCTGGGATAGTGTTTGCTGATCAGTGGTCTCTTTTTGAGTAGTTTGGCTGGGGAATGAATCTACCCCTAGAATGGTTTCGATGTCATCATCGTCCGTCTCGTCCTCAGCCGTCTCGTTGTCAACTGGCTCACCTTCAACTAGTTCATCGTTCATTGCGGCCAGGCTACCGCTATCCTCCCCTAAGGGGGGAACCTCTAGGGGGAACTCGCCACCGAGGACATCGGCCAAGCCTTCGAGATTGATTTGCTCCAATTCAAAATCCGCAAAGGATTCGCCATCAAAGCTATTCCCTAGGGCTGGTTCGGGGCGATCGCCGGTAACCGTCCCCTCGCCTAATTGGGGAACCGTTGAGTCTTCAAGTTGAATAACCGAAAATTCGTCTTCATCCCGTGCATCAACCTGATCAACTTCATCAATAAAGAGGGCATCCGCTGTCACGGTGGTACTTGATTCTAGGGGCATTACTGGCATCGCGGTGGGATCAAAGTGATCCGGTAGGGCCGTGAGTTGACCAATCAAAACCAAGGCCTGCGATCGCCGCCATTGCTGTAATACCTGGGCTGCCAGAGTTCCCAGGGGAGTGGGGTTACTCTTGAGATAGTCATTGACGGAGGCGCAAAAAGACGTAAAGGCCGGTAGCTCCAGAATTTGACCGAGGCCTTCCAGTTCTTGGGCGGCAATTTCTAGCTCTTCTCGCAAACAGGGTTGGGCCGGGTCAGCAATCACCGCCTCAAGACGCTGAAGACAGGCTTCTACCTCTGACTCAAAGAGCATCACCCGCATATCATTGCCCCCATCTTCCGAGAGCAGAGCCATTTCATCTTCTGCTTGGGGGTCGCCTAATATCTCCTGTAAATGGTTAAAGATGGGATCTGCTTGGCTACTCAGCCAGGAGGGTTTGGGTTCCGTGCCCTGTCGGGTTAGGGTAATGACCTGTTGCAGTTGATCCACTGCCCGGAGCAACTCCTGCTGCACAAAGGCATCCACGGGACGGCCGCCCCGCAAAACCTTAAAGAAATCCTCCATGCGGTGGGCCAATTGACTCAGGTTTTGGAACCCCATCATTGCCGCCCCGCCTTTAATGGAATGGGCCGCCCGCAAAATCCCATCCAGCCGCGATCGCCGCTCCTGCTCAGGAATATCCCCTAGCTCTAGGAGGCCGGTTTCAATCACCTGCAAATAATCCTGGGCTTCCTCCAGGAATTGCAGCCGTACCAGTTCATCTACACTAACGTCGGGCATTGTGATCTAGCCCTCCGCACTCACCTTAAAGGTGTCCACTGAAGCCTGTAGGGTTTGGGCGACGGCTACCGTTTCTTGCAGGGAATCGGAAATATGTTGAGAGGTGGCGGACATCCCCTCCGAGACCTTGGCAATGTCCTTCATCAGCGTGTTCACCGTATTGGAGGTGTGGGACTGGGACACGGTGGATTCGGAAATAGACTGCACCAGTTCATCAATGTGGTGGGACACTTCCACAATTTCCTCCAGGTTTTTCTTGGCGGTTTCCACGAGGCGGGTTCCCTCCACCACCTGGGATGTGCCGGTTTCCATCGCCGCTACTACTTCGTTGGTCTCCTGTTGAATCGCTTCCACAATCTGTTCAATTTCCTTGGTTGCCGCCGCCGATCGCGCCGCCAGTTCCCCCACTTCTTCCGCAACCACTGCAAAACCACGGCCTTCTTCCCCTGCCCGCGCCGCCTCAATACTAGCGTTAATGGCTAAAAGGTTTGTTTGTAGGGCAATCTGGTTAATCAGCGAAATCACCTTAGAAATCTGTTGGGAGGACTCCCCTAATCGCTTCACTTTTTTAGCGGTTTCGGCAACGGTTTCCCGGAGATGCATAATACTCTGCACCGTTTCATCCATCGTTTCCCCACTGGTTTGGGCGGTTTCTGAGGCATGACGGGCAACCTCAGCGGCTTGGTTGGCACTGTGGGTCACGGATTCAATAGAGGCAGACATCTCTTCGATCGCCTCCAGCATCCGATTAATTTTCTTGGCCTGGCGCAGGGATTCCTTCGCAAGCTGGCCCATGGCGGTTTCATCTTCACTGAGGGACGCATTCACTTGACTGGTGGCGGTTTTTACCTGGATCACCACTTCCCGCAGACTTTCAATCAGGGAGTTAAAGATGTCCGCCACCGTGCCAATTTCCCCGGCGGTAATGTCAGCCCGCACCATCAGGTTCCCCTGGGAGGCTTCTTCAACCTCCGAGAGCAAGTTAATCAGTTGTAGTTGAATATCTTCCGTTTGACGTTGGCGATCGGCCGCCAGGGTTTCTGCTTTTTGGCGGGCGGCCTCCGTCTCCCGCAGGAAGTTGGCCCGCTCAATCACTAAGCCGAGTTGGGTTGCCAATTGGGTGAAGAAATCAATTTCCGACTGTTGCCATTGGCGGGGGGCATCACACTGGTGGGCAATGAGGAGGGCAACCAGCTTCTGCTCGACGAGCATGGGGGCGACAAGATTGGCTTTCACGCCTAGGGGCTTTAATTGACCCAAGTAACACTCGTTTAAGTTGGCGGCATCAATGTCGGCGGTGGCCTGTACCCGCCCTTTTTCATAGGCCTTAATCCAGTTTTTGCGGAAGCAAGGATCGTCAATGGTTTGCTCTAGGGCCTTGGGCCAACCCTCGCCCACGGACTCTGCCACCACCGTACCGACCCAGTTGGGATCAAATTCGTAGACAATGACCCGATCGCTTTGGAGTATCTGGCGAATGTCGGCCACCCCCTGGGCTAAAATTTCCGAGGTGGATTTGAACTGGGACAAGCGCAGGGTTAAATCCCGGAGAAACTTGGCCCGCTGTGCTTCTAGGGCCTGCTGGGTATTGGCGGCTTCCGTCCGCGCTAAAAGATTGGCCCGGACGAGGGCTAACCCCACCTGGGTGGCCATCTGGGTAAAGAAACTCACTTCAGCGGTTTGCCATTGGCGCGGCCCAGAGCATTGATGGGCAATTAAAAGAGCCACCAGTTTTTGATCGACGACGAGGGGAGCCACCAAATTTGCTTTTACCCCTAGGGGTTCCAGTTGCTTTAGGTAGCAGTCATTCAGATTAGCCTGGTAAATATCGGCGGTGGCCTGAACCCGTCCCTTTTCGTAGGCCTTAATCCAGTTTTTGCGGAAGCAGGGGTCATCAATGGTTTGCTCTAGGGCCTTGGGCCAACCGTCCACCACGGACTCTGCCACCACCTTGCCAGCCCAGTTGGTGTCAAATTCGTAGACAATGACCCGATCGCTCTGGAGAACCTGCCGGATTTCGGTGACGGCGGTGTCCAAAATGTCGGTGGGCGTTTCCTGCTCGGCAATACGGAGGGTCATTTGGCTTTGGCACTTCCCTAGGTAGGCCTCTCGGGATTGTTTAGAAAGAATGCCTTGAATTTGTATGGCCATGTGGTTGATGTTTTGGCCAAGATGGGCTACCTCATCTTCCCCAGTTACGGATAAACGGGCGGAGAAGTCCCCCTGGCTCAATTTTTCAACGGTTTCATTGGCGGCAATCAGGGGCCGTAAACTGCGCTTGATCAGGTAGGCGGCGATCGCCCCAACCCCCAAGGCCGTAATCAGGGTACCGCCCACCACCACCCATTGCAAATGTTGCAGATCATTGACCCGTTGGCGTAGATAGATTTCAGCGGCTGGGTTTTCTCCCTGTTGGCTGCGGGCACGGGCAACCGATTGCTCCATGGACCAGTAGGCCACGCCGCCGACTGCGACCACCGGAATCACCCCTAGGGCAAGGGCCGTGGCTAGTAACTTGGCCTGCAAGCGGGCCCTGGGTGGAGATGGTTTTTCGGCAAGGGGAGAAGGCTGAATATCCGTTGTCCCTGGGGCTTGACTAGACACGCCATTGCTACCATGACCATTGGCTCCATTGGTAACTTCGGGATGGGCATTCAAAACCGAATCGGGTAAAACCGGGGGCTGAATTGGGGCCGTAGCTCCTTTTTTGGAGGGGTTAGGATTGGGTTGGGTACGGGTCATCGTCGCATCACCTAAAAATTAATAATTTTCAAATAAAATAAAGAAAAGCAACAGGAATCCTTAGCCGCGCATCGCCAAAATATCTGCCCCAATAATCGCCCGCGGATCCAGGACAAGGAGCATCTCACTATCGAGGAGACAGCACCCACTCAGGTAAGGGACGAGGGCGGCGGGCACAGTTCCCACAGGGGATTGGATGGCATCGGGCATCAGGCGAATCACGCCCCGAATTTGACTCACCGCTAGGGCCAAGGGCTGCTGATCAACCCGAACAATGGCGATCGTCTGTTGGGGCATATCCATGGGCAGACTGGGCAGGTCGAGCAGATGGGGCAAGTCCACGACCCAAACCACCCGGTTGCGGTGATTTAGCAGGCCAATGACGGGGGGCGGCATGTTGGGCATGGGCGTAAGGCGCAGGGAGGGAACTACCAAGACCTCTTGGGTTTGTTGCATCGGCAGAATGGCACTCAGACTATCGCTCAGTTGTAACCGTAAATAGGCTTCCCCTTGACGGCGCGATCGCCCTGATTCATCCAAGGTGGTGGCAAAGGATGCTAATTGATCTTCGCGGGAAATAATCTGGCGATTCATACTCCTAACCGATACAAGCCATTACAAGCCATCACAAGGAATACCCCACCTAGATCACCACGGACTTGAGGGCCCGCAGGAGATCATCCCGATTAAAGGGTTTGGTGACATAGGCATCCGCCCCCTGTTTCATCGCCCAGAGACGATCCAGTTCTTGGTTTTTTGAAGTACACACAATAATTGGCAGCTTTTCCGTGTCAGGGTTTTTCTTGAGACTGCGGCACAGTTCAAAACCACTCATTCCCGGCATCACCACATCGGTGACCACCACATCGGGCTTAAATTGACTCACTTTTTCCAGGGCTTCCTTTGCATCCGTTGCACTGATTACGGAGTAACCACTGTCCTTCAAAAATGAGGTGATTAAGGCCATTTCCGAGGGGGTATCTTCAACGACTAACACCGTACTCATGCAAAACTCCTGATTTGAAAAGTATTCATATTAAACCCTAAGAAGTCTATCCCTCCCTCACTCAGATATTGCCCTAACTTAGATATTGAAAGACCATTTTCAGGAGTTCTGCTTGGGTGAATGGTTTCGTCATGTAGTCCGTGGCCCCGACAAGGCGTGCCTTGGCGCGATCGATTAAGCCGGTATTCCCTGTCACCATAATGATCGGTGTTTGCTTAAATCGCTCATGGTTGCGAATGACTTTACAGAATTTATAGCCATCAATATTGGGCATACCCACGTCTAGCAGGATCAGATCCGGCTTGATCCGCATCACATCCATCAAGGCTTTGACGGAATCATTGAGGGTGACAACGGAAAAGGCATCATCGGACAAAAATCGGCTCAGTTCATTGAGCATCGTCGGGCTGTCATCAATACAGACAATGGTGTATTGCCGCTGGAGATTGGCGATCGCCGGAAAGCCGGTACTCAAATCTCCCGAATCATCCAGATCTACGGGAGCGGCATCCTCAAAGGAGCAGGTATCAAATCGGGGTAATTGATCAAAGGGGGCCTGGGGTTCCCGCACGACAATGACACCCCCACCAATGAGGGGATAGAGGCTCTTGACTAACTGAAATTCATCCTGGTTGAGGATCACAGCCAAATGCCGGAAACTAAAGCCCCGCAGCAAACTGCCCAGGCGTTGTTGTTGCTCAAGGCTGAGATTGCCCTGGCCACCATGACCAAAAAAGTAGGGCCGCTGGAAGGGAGAACTGATTTTTTCACCCCAGGCCTGCCATTTGCGAATATTGGCTTTACACTCATCAACTAATATCCCTGGGGTAAACTGGGCGACCACCGGCACATCCAGAAAACGTACCAGTTGGTGAGTCCCCTCCCGTAAACACAGGTAAGATTCCAGTACCTCTAGAATCAGTTGACGGATCAGTTCACCGGCCTCCTCCACCGCAAGAATACCTTCATTCACTAACCAGCGAATGCTTTCGTACTCACAAATGGGGGTGGGGGTTTGGGCTAAATCCCATTGCTGTCGTACCTGGGCCCGAAATTCCCGGGTTAAGACCTCATTCCTTTGACTGAGCCGACGCAGATGTCGCTCAAAGCGATCGCCCGGATCAATGGTATGGGTCGCATAAATCAAAAATCCCTGATCAAGATAAAGAAACCAATGGTTCCCCTGACTGGTCAGTTGCAGACAGCCTGTGCCCCCAGATTCGGCTAACTGTTGCAAGAGACGTTCAGGATTGAGCATCATCTGGGTTTGAGTATTAATATCAATAGACTGAACCATTAAATTTTCCCCCTAGCAATAAGGCGATGGACTCCTAGGGCTGCTGAATAGGTTGAAGTTACATTGATTACTGACACAAATGAGTGCACATCAGTAATACAAACAGGCAGCAACACAAACTGGTTAACCCTATCATTCATAAAATAGGAATTCTTAAAAAAAGATTAACTTCTCAATATATAGCGAATTATTATAAAAATACCAAGGAAATTAATCATTCTTTATGTTGTGTGCTGATGGGTAAACCCCCTTCTTTGTCAATGATCCCCTAGTCAATGGAATCATTCAAGCCATTGTTTTTGATGCCAAAAAAGATCGAATTATTGCCGGATGATGACCCTTAATCAGTGCCCTTCGTGGCTATTCTCATTTTATGACGATTTGGATGAGGATTTCCCTACGGGAGCAATGCCGGCCCGATCCAAAATTTTTGGGATCAGATCCTCACGGCGCACCGCCATGACATGGACACCTTGGCAAATGTGGCGGGCCTGTTGAATTTGTTCAGCCGCGATCGCTATCCCCTCCTCTAAGGGATTGGCCGCCGCCGCCAGACGTTGAATGATGTTTTCCGGAATCGTTACCCCCGGCACCATCCGATTAATAAATTGGGCATTTTTTGCAGATTTGAGCAGAAAGATACCCGCCAAAATGGGGCGATCGCACCCCGCCGCAATCTGGGTCATAAATCTATCGAGGCGATCGAAATCGGTAATGAGTTGGCTCTGAAAAAACTTTGCTCCCGCCGCCAGTTTACGCTCAAAGCGTTGTTGCAGACCTGACCAACTGGCAGACTGGGGATCCACCGCCGCCCCCGCAAATAATTGGGTTGGCCCATCGGTGAGGGGGGCATCTTGGGCATCAAAACCCTGGTTGAGGCGACCGATTAACTGCAATAACCGCACGGATTCTAGATCAAAGACGGCCTTTGCCTTGGGATGATCCCCCGCCTGGATGGGATCTCCCGTCAAGGCTAGGATATTTCGCAAACCTAGGGCATGGGCCCCCATTAAATCCGCCTGGAGAGCAATGCGGTTGCGATCGCGGCAGGTCACTTGACAAATCGGTTCTAGACCCTGTTGTTGCAGGATCACCGTTGCCGCCAGGGAACTCATCCGTAATACGGCCCGACTGCCATCGGTGACATTGATCCCGTGTACCCGACCCTTTAGGCCTAGGGCTTGGTCAATCATTTTGGAGGCATCACCGCCCTTGGGGGGACAAACCTCAGCCGTTACTAAAAAGTCGCCGCGCTCAATGGCTGCCTGAAATGCGGATTGTTCACTGGAACCCATTCCCGAAAATTACCCATTTAGTTTGGTTGGAATCCTGCCATTGTACGCTTTTCCCGGCTTCCAAAACGATGGGGGTGTGGCTCAGTCTCTTGTTTGGGGTAAAGTTGCCATACCCGGACAGGGCCCCTAGCGGGGGAACGATTCGGTGTGCGATAAACCGTTGTTATGGCCTGGGGATTGTCGTATATCAATTCCCCTAGGGTAAATCCAGGCAGGTCTGTGGGGGGATCGGCCAAGGTGGTGAGAAGATAGGCTTCCCCAGGGTTGGGCAGGTCTTGGAGACTGCGGTACACCGGCCGCGGGGCATAGGCTAAACTCACACGGGGCCCGTCAATGTAGAGATGGGCCTGGGTTGGCAGCAGGGTATCTAAGCGTTGATAATCTTCGATGAGGGCAACTTTTTCTGTGGCAAAGTCTAGGGGTTTTTGCTGGCCAAGCACCACGGGCATAAATTGGAGACTGTAATACAATTGCAAAATTAGCCAAGGTAAAAAGCATAAACTAGTGAGCCAAATAACCAGGGATGGGGGGTAGGGGCAAAGCAAAAATTTTGTTTTTTCCTGTTTTTTAGTTTTGATCATTACATCGGTTGGGCTGCCATAGCCGAGCACCGAAAAGATAAATAAACCGTAGGGTAGACCACTATAAAAGCGAAAATCCGCAAATAGAAAGACCAGAATGACTAGGGTCTGCACTAACAATAAACCTAGGGCCAAGAGGCGATCGCCCCAGAAAATTCGTTGATTAAAAAAGAGGGCAACAATGCCGATCCCCAGCAATGGAGAGTAATTGGGTAAGCCATGGGACAGGCTAGAGAGAACACTCGCCGTTGCACTCAGACTCGCTTTCGTTTCCTTGAGTACCTGTTGAATCGGAATCGGCTCACCCTCATAAATTGACCAAGGGGAAAAGACATGGCTGAGCATTGGCCCGAAGGGAGAACCGGACTGAAAAAAAGTCCACAGGAGAATGGGGGCATAGAGGATCAACCAGGGAATTATTGCCCGCAGAACTAACCCCAGGATTGAACCGAGGGGGGGTGTTTTTTCCATGGATAGGATGGCGACAATTATGGCCAGTAACACCATTGTGCCGCCCAGGGGCAGTAAGGATACCTTGGTGGCAACGCCGGCCAAACTTAGGATAGAAACCAAGGTTACATAATCTTTCCCGCCCATCTTCCGGAGGAGGGATCGGTGGAGCAGGAGGGCAAGGGTGGCGGCGGCGATCGCCAGATCCCCCATGGCATGGGCCCCACCCGTGACGTGCCAAACCGTTGGATAGAGACCGACAATCACCGTGGCGGAGGCGATGAATATCCACACCGATGGCAAACGGGCGATCGCTAAAAGATAGGCACAAAACCAAACCAACGTTAAACTTAAAAACCAACTCACCACATTGCCGGCATCGGGAACCCCTAGGGCATAGAGGGGGGTAAGGCTCATTTGATAAATGCCATGGGCATAGACGGCTCCCTCCCAAGGCTCGCGATAGAACAGGAGCGCGTGATCCAGGAGAATCCGACTGGGGATCACCATGTGGTAGTACAATTCGTCGATTTTCGTAGATGGGGCGATCGCCACCATCAAATTAATCAACAGAGCCGCACCACAGATGATCAAGGGTAGCAGCTGCCACGAGCGGGTCAATTGCATCCCCGGCGGCATCAAGTCCCGATAGCCTCGGAGCATTTTGGCACTGCCAACCATCAGCAGACCGCCCCACAAACTGATTAAAACCCAGGAGTACGCCAGGCCCGTAAAGCCAAGGAGTTGAACCCCTAAACTAACCGTCAAGAGTCCCAGCAAAATAGCCGTAACCTGTCGCCAAGGTGTGGGAAATTTTAACCCTAGAGCCTCAAGTAACAGGAGGCCAAACCCCAACGTGGCGATCGCCGTTATCAAGCCAACCAGAAAAACCAAAAACGAAGAGTAGTGACTAAGGGCGGTAAATGAGGTCATTCCCATTCAAGAGTGAAACAAGCCAAAGAACCAATTCCCTAGGACTTAGATCGCCGCCGTTGTAGGAATGCAGGAAGATCTAGTTTCGGGTTACTCTCCTCGGCATCCGATTTTTCCTCAGTCCCCTGAGGCTCTGGTGCCGCCGGTGTGTCCGTCGAGGCAGGACTCGGATTCCCGCCACTACTCTTTTTCTTTTGTTGATTCACGCGGGTTTTCAGGACAGGTTCCCCGGAAAAGCCAGTGGCAATGACCGTGACTTGGACTTCCCCCTGAAGAGAATGATCCACAACGGCCCCAAAAATAATGTTGGCATTGGCATCCACTACCTCGAAAATCACCTCAGCAGCCGCATTCACTTCATGGAGGGTGAGATCTGCACCACCGGTAATATTAAAGACAACTCCCTTGGCTCCCTCAATGGAGGATTCGAGTAGGGGGGAGGAAATAGCTGTCATCGCCGCCTCCCGGGCCCGAGATTTACCGGAGGCAACGCCAATCCCCATCATGGCGGATCCCGCATCGGCCATCACCGCCCGAATATCGGCAAAGTCAACATTAATCAGACCGGGCAAATTAATAATATCGGAAATGCCCTGCACCCCTTGGCGCAAGACATCATCGGCAATCTGGAAGGCATCCTGGACAGAGGTTTGCTCCGAGATCACCGATAGAATTTTATCGTTAGGAATAACAATTAACGTATCCACCCGGCTTTGCAGGGCTTCTATTCCTTCATCAGCTTGATTGGCGCGCCGCCGTCCTTCAAACAGAAAGGGACGAGTCACCACCGCAATCGTTAAGGCCCCCTGTTCTTTGGCTACTTCCGCCACAATTGGGGCTGCCCCGGTTCCGGTTCCACCCCCCATGCCACAGGTAATAAAAACCAAATCGGCTTCTTTGACGGCATTGGCTAATTCTTCCCGAGATTCCTCCGCCGCCTTCTGGCCAATGGCCGGATTTCCCCCTGCCCCTAGGCCACGGGTTAATTTCTGTCCCAGTTGTAGAGATTTACTGGCTTGGGATTGGGCGATCGCCTGGGCATCAGTATTGACAGACCAGAACTCAACTCCGGCCACATTACTGGCAATCATCCGGTTGACGGCATTACCGCCACCACCGCCAACGCCAACGACCTTAATACGGGCTGCTGTTTCTAGCAAGGTATCATGACTCCTCTGTGCATCGGTGGCAAAGTTGTATCCATTATCACTAGAATCAACAGGATCACCCATCAACGTCTCATGGGATAGCCCTTCACTGATTTGCTGATCATTTTCCATAGGGTCGTAGATATTCAGAACCGTAACCCAGCCACCAGCTAGGCGCAATTATGAACATACTATAGGCTATGTCACCCTAAACACCAATTAGTCCAAAAAAAATTAAAAATCAAGGGTTACTCCCAGGGGATGGACTGGGTTGGGGAGATGGCGGCTTTACTGTGGCAGTTTTCATTTGCAGTAGGGGTTCCGCCGGATTCACTAAGTCAATGTGGAGTAATTGGCTGGTATCGACAAACGTGGGCAATTCCTTCAGGCTATTTAGGGCGCGTAGTTGTTCCCGCAGGCGATCGCCCATGATGGCATAGGGTAAGGTTTGATGATTTTCCTGGAGTTGGGTTCCATAGGCCCCTAGATGAACAGAGCCTAGGGCGGTTTGCACAATTAGGTTCTCCGGTTTTCGCCAGTCAATCGTCGTAATGGGTACCTCTGCTTCCCCCAGATGACTAAATAATTGCTGCCATTGCTGTTGACGTTCCTGGGGCAGGGCCACTGCGCGGGGAATGGTTTCTGGGGGTGGAGAGAGGGGCAACAAATAGCCAACAACGGTCAATGGGGGCGGATCGGCGATCGCCTCGGCTTGGTAACTGGCCACCGCCGCCGCCATCCCGGCCCCATCAACATACCAACGACTGGAGGGCCCCTGGCTTAAACCATTGGGGCTGACAAGGGTGCAGCGATCGCAGGTGGTGATGGCCACGGGAAATCGCTCCTGTACCTCTACGATCAGCGTGGGTGGAAATAACTGCCGCGAAATGGTAACCCGTTGTAAGGGCAAAGCGGTTTCTAGGCTCTGAACTAGGGTTTGGGGATCAAGTCGGAGCAGGGACTGGGGATAATTGAGGGGAAGTTGGGCTTGAATCGCCTCCGTCCGCAGCAGTTGATTGCCGCGAATCCTCACTTGGTCAGGCCGACGCAGCATCCAATCCGGTAAGGTGAGTCCCCAAATCAATCCCCCCGTTAGGGTCAGTAAAAAAGAGGTACGCCAGATCCCTGACAGTAACCGGAGGCGACGCTTTCCCTTTAATTCTCGCCGTCGCTGATGAATAGCGTCAATGGAGGATGGGTTAGACTGAGCAGGATTCATGGCAGATTTAGTAATGCAGATTTAGTGATTTAGTCAACACCGAACAATTTTCCAAACAACCAAAATTTAACTAAATTTAACTATACGCCTAGCTTGGTGATAAGATACCCGTTGTCAATACTCCGACAGAGACTGACTGCCTCTATCTTAATAAAGGGACAGCTAATGGCCGCCTTGAGGATCGCTAATTTACCTGTACGCTGGGTTATCACCGGGATGACTGTCCTTGGTTTTCCCCTTCTTTCCAACCCTGGTTACGGACAAACGCCCCCACCTAGTCAACCTCCAAATGTTGAATTTGTTACGCCCACCCCTCCTCCCGGAGGGAGTAGCATTTATACGATTGAAGGGGGAAAACGACTCATGGACGAGGCGGCCAGTGCCGTCAGTGGGCAAAACTATACCGTGGCAGCCCAAAAACTGCTCCAAGCCCGCACCGTGATGAATCAATTGTCGAACTACTACCAATCCCTGAGTTCCAGTTTCTTGGGCATTGATGGCTCTGCCTCCGATAGTAGTCGTCGCCGGGCCCTAGAATCGGCCCAAATCCGCGACCAGGCCACCTACCAGTTAGCACTGGTTTATCGGGCCAATAATCAACCGGAATTGGCGATTCCTCTGCTAGTAGAGATTATCCGCAGTCAAAATCCGACCCGGGACTTGGGACAAAAGTCCTATCAACAATTGCTAGAATTAGGATTCGTGGACATTCCCTTTCCTCGTGGTGGCACAGTTCCCATGGATACCTCTACCCCTAGTGCGCCGCCCCCTGTCCCTCCCCAAAGTTAAACATTCTCGGATTTGATCTGTGCCTATGCTGTCCTCGATTGAGTCTCCTTCCCTAGGGATAACGGAATGTCCGCCTCGGCAGGCGATCGTACACCGCAAAACCGGTGAGACGGATGTCCATGTCCACCTTAATTTGGATGGTTCGGGCCAGGGCCGTAACAACACAGGTATTCCATTCCTAGATCATATGCTCGATCAACTCTGCTCCCATGGTTTGGTGGATCTTCAGGTGCAGGCAAAGGGGGATCTGCACATTGATGATCACCATACCAATGAGGACGTGGGCATTACCCTTGGCCAAGCCCTAGATCAGTCCCTGGGCGATCGCCGGGGCATTTATCGCTTTGGCCATTTTGTCGCCCCCCTAGATGAAAGTTTGGTACAGGTCGCCCTTGACTTTTCTGGCCGCCCTCACCTGAGCTATGGCCTTCAGATTCCCAGCGATCGCGTCGGTACCTACGATACCCAACTGGTACGGGAGTTCTTTGTGGCCTTAGTGAACCATAGCCGCATGACCCTCCATATTCGCCAATTAGATGGACTGAACTCCCACCACATCATCGAAGCAACGTTCAAGGCCTTTGCCCGATCGCTGCGAATGGCGATCGCCCTAGATCCACGGCGTAGTCAACAAATTCCCAGTTCAAAAGGGGTGATTCAAGCCTGAAAAATGGCTAGATATTGGCTAAATATTTGGGTTGGGTTTGGGGCTATTCTTCCCTGAAACTGTAGGAGTTGCCGGCCAAGTGCCATTTTCTCTCTAACCTTGTAGAGTGGAAAAAGAACAAACGGTAAAAAACACATGAGTGGTATGGAAAAAGTCATCTCGCTAGATGGGCGGGATATAAGTTTGACGCTACAGAAATTTGCACCCCAGGCGGCTGGTTCAGTATTAGTACGTTCAGGAGATACGGCGGTTTTAGTGACCGCTAACCGGGCAGGTGGACGAGAGGGAATTGATTTTTTACCTCTAATTGTGGATTACGAAGAACGTCTTTATGCCGCTGGACGCATCCCCGGCGGTTTTTTACGGCGTGAAGGTCGTCCCCCCGAAAAAGCAATTTTAACGGCGCGGCTGATCGATCGCCCCCTGCGTCCCCTCTTTCCCCAATGGTTGCGGGATGATTTGCAGGTCATTGCCACAACGGTTTCCATGGATGAACAGGTTCCCCCCGATGTTTTAGCCGTTACCGGGGCATCCGTGGCCGTGCTGTTAGCCCAAATTCCCTTTAATGGCCCGATGGCAGCGGTACGGGTAGGACTAATTGGCGATGATTTTGTGATTAACCCCACCTACGCTGAAATCGAATCTGGAGATTTAGATCTGGTGGTCGCCGGAACCCCCGATGGCGTTGTCATGGTGGAGGCGGGAGCCAACCAACTACCAGAGCAAGACGTGATTGAGGCTATTGATTTTGGCTACGAAGTGGTACGGGATCTGATCCAGGCCCAGCGAGATTTAATGGCCCAGTTGGGCATTGAACTGGTTACAGCCACCCCTCCCACCATTGATCCCACCCTAGAAAATTTTATTTCCGAACGGGCCGTGACTCCGGTGACAGAGATATTGGCGCGGTTTGAGAAAGATAAAAATATTCGCGATGCGGCCCTAGATGAGGTGAAGGGGGCGATCGCCAATGAAATTGCCACCCTAGGGGAGGATCATCCTGTAGCCATTGCCGCCCAAGAGCAACCCAAGGCTCTGGGCAATCTCTTTAAGGGCATTACTAAAAAATTAATGCGTCAACAGGTGATTAGTGACGGCCTGCGGGTGGATGGCCGCAAACTAGATGAAGTGCGGCCCATTAGCTGTGATGTTGGAATTTTGCCGCCACGGGTTCATGGCAGTGCCCTCTTTAACCGAGGCTTAACCCAGGTTATGTCCGTTGCCACCTTGGGAACCCCAGGAGATGCCCAAAACTTAGACGATCTTCACCCCGATGATTCCAAACGCTACCTGCACCACTACAATTTTCCTCCGTTTTCCGTGGGAGAAGTGCGGCCGATGCGATCGCCCGGTCGTCGAGAAATTGGCCATGGAGCTTTAGCGGAGCGGGCCCTAAGCCCAGTTTTGCCACCGCAAGAAGACTTTCCCTACGTTATTCGCGTCGTCTCCGAGATCCTTTCCTCCGATGGCTCCACCTCCATGGGATCCGTGTGTGGTTCAACCCTGTCCCTCATGGATGCGGGGGTTCCCATTACCAAGCCCGTCAGTGGTGCGGCCATGGGCCTCATCAAAGAAGGGGATGAGATTCGGATTCTCACCGATATTCAAGGGTTAGAAGACTTCCTTGGGGATATGGACTTCAAGGTAGCCGGAACCGATAGCGGCATTACCGCCCTGCAAATGGATATGAAAATTACGGGTCTGCCCCTAGACGTGATTAAACAAGCGGTAGAGCAAGCCCGGCCTGCCCGTTTGCATATCCTCGAAAAAATGCTGGCAACCCTGGATGCTCCTCGGGACGAACAATCTCCCTTTGCGCCCCGTCTCGTTACCCTGCAAATTCCACCGGATATGATTGGTTTGGTGATTGGCCCAGGGGGGAAAACCATCAAGGGCATTACGGAGCAAACCGGTGCCAAGGTGGATATTGGCGATGATGGTTTAGTGACCATTTCTGCGGTGGATGAAGATAAGGCCAAGCAGGCCCGGGCCATTATTGAAGGCATGACTCGCAAGCTCAATGCTGGGGATGTTTATCTGGGTAAAGTCACTCGGATTATTCCCATTGGTGCCTTCGTTGAGTTTCTGCCGGGCAAGGAAGGCATGATTCACATTTCCCAATTAGCGGATTACCGAGTTGGTAAAGTAGAAGATGAGGTGACGGTTGGGGAAGAAATCGTGATTAAGGTTCGGGAAATTGACAATAAGGGGCGGATTAATCTCACCCGTTTAGGCATCCATCCCGATGAAGCGGCGGCGGTACAGTCCAAGGCCTAAAATCCCATCTAAGTTGATCTTCAATATTTGAATAAACAAACCCAAGCCTGACCGCTTGGGTATTTTTTTACCCACGGTCAAACCAGAAAACCTTAAGCACACTTCCACCAATCAATGTCACCAGGCCCACAATGAAGCCCCATAACCTTGCATTAGTCGTTTTCTGCTGGGCAAGCAGTTCGGCGATGTCATCTCGCAGTTCAGATCGTAGGCCATCAACCTTGTCGTCAAGAGCTTTCACTTGAGCCTGAGTCACTTTGACCTCAATCGTTAGGGCCTGGATATCGGACTGCATCCCCTTCATATCCCCTTGCAGTTCCTTCAAAACCTCAAGAATTTGTCTGGCTTCTGAGCCTGCTATCGGCTCACTCATGGTCATCTCCCTTGGGTTTGCGCTCCCACCGTCTCGGAGTAGTTGCTTTTTGTGGGTAAAAACTATTTGACAGGGGTTGATTCCCACGGTAACGTCACGAGGACGGTTGTGCCCTCTTCCTCACTGGAGGAAATGGTTAACTGGCCACGGTGGGCGGCAATAATGCGATCCACGATCGCCAGGCCAAGGCCGGTTCCCCCCGGTTTTCGAGAATAAAAGGGTTGGGTGAGCTTGGGAATGTCCTCCGGCGGGATGGGACTACCAACGTTGTGAATGCTTACCCTAATCCAGCCTTCGCGATCGGTTTGCAGTTGACAGGTAATGGGTTGATAAGGTGTTCCTGCTTCACAGGCATTTTGAATCAAATTAAAAAAGACCTGTTTGAGTTTGTCGCGATCGCCCGTAATGATCACCGGTTGGGGAGGCATTTTCCAAAGGATGGGTTTATCCTCCGTTTCCGGTAAGTCTTCAAGGATATGGGTCAGTTCCAGGCCTAGGGCGGACATATCAAAGGGTTCTTGGTTGAGAATTTGGGGCTTTGCATAGAGCAAAATTTCACTGAGGAGCATTTCTAACCGTTTGGATTCCTCTAGGGCTAGGGTAAGACGTTCCTGGGAACTGGGGGGTAGTGTGAGTTTACAAAAATAATTTAATCCCATTTTTATAGTGGTAAGAGGATTCCGCAACTCATGGACAATCATGGCGGCAAATTCCCCGATCGCTACTAAACGAGCTTGCTCTAGAAGCTGGGCCTGGGCGGCTTCAAGTTGGGTAGTACGGGTTTTAATTTCTGCCTCTAAGCGACTATTAAATTCCTGTTGAATTTGGTAAAGCGCGTAATTATCAATGGCAGTGGCGGCTCGCTCTGCAAAGAGTTCGACAATTTGGATCTCTTCATTACGGTACTGGCGGGGCTGCATATTAAAGGAGCAAATTGTTCCCAAGATTTTGCCCTGGGGCGTACATAGGGGCACCCCCAAATAAGCTAAATATCCCTCTGGGGGTTCGCCAAAATCAGGATAGTGGCGAACATCTTCCACCCACAGGGCCTGGCCCAGTTGAACAACCCTATGGGTAATCGTGCCATGGAGGATATAGATTGGCTCCTCATCTCCTAAATCAAGGGTACTTGCTAAGACCCGTTCGTGGTCATCATCACAAAGGGTAACGACCGACCAATCGCTGGCAATTAATTGACTCACCCCATGGGCGATCGCCTGTAAATAGTCCTGCAAATTACCAGAACGATAACTGAGGGAAGCCAAAATCGACAAGATTCTCTGGCTTTCATTCCAACATTGTGGATTCACCAAGGCTAAAGAGTCCCCTGTTTCTAAGCTGAATCGTTTACTACATCAATTTTAATCATGGGGATCAATTAGGATTTACGCAGACTATAACCGACTCCCCGAATCGTATGGATTAAGCGCGGTGAATGGGCTGACTCCAGTTTTAAGCGCAGATAGCGAATATAAACTTCAATAATGTTAGAATCGCCCACGAAATCATAGCCCCAAACCCGACTTAAAATTTGTTCCCGTGCAAACACCTGTCGTGGCCGCGATAGCAGATAACTCAACAAATCAAACTCCTTCACCGTTAGCTCAATCGCCCGATCTCCCCGATATACTTCCCTTGTTCGTGGATTGACCCGGAGATCCTCAAACTCTAGCCATTCACTTACTTCGTCGGTTTGTCGTCGCAGTTGGGCACGCACTCGGGCTAAAAGCTCCTCAATACTAAAGGGCTTAATCACATAATCATCAGCCCCTGCATCTAGTCCAGCCACGCGATCGCCAATCTCATCTCGCCCTGTCAACATAATAATCGGTGTTTTTTTGCCCGTTGAGCGCAACCGCCGACAAATTTCCACCCCCGTCAAACCTGGTAACATCCAGTCTACGATCAGTAAATCAATGGGCATTTCTCTGGCAACCATTAAACCATTGTGACCGTCATAACTGACACTAATGTCATAGCCTTCACTTTGTAGTTCTAGCTGAACAAAACGAGCAATTTTCTGTTCGTCTTCGATTAACAAAATTTTGGCAGACATAGGATTCTCGAAGGCATATAAACGTAGCGTAACAGCGTTACCTTAACCAATCCTGAAAATTTTCTAGATCAGGGGGCGGAAATTTATGAGTTTTATGTATAAAAATTTTAGTCCAGTCTCAAGGGTTTCTCAGTTTTTTTTAAGGTCGCTCTTCCATTCTGGAGACATCGACTGACTTCGGTCTTCACTCATTTAGAGATTAATGGTATGAAACACTTTCTGGCCACTGGCTCCTTCACTGCGCTCTCGTTTCTTTGCTTGACGACTGCTGCTTTTGCCTCTCCTGCTCCCTCCCTTGATTCCGACGGGACTCAATCTACCTACGTTACTGCATCGGTCAAATTTCCATCCATTGTCGGAGCTAAAATTTCTGGTAGTAACCATGTAATCACCATTTCGGGCAATGGTATGAGTCTGCGGGGATTGGCGATCGCCCTGCCCAAGCAAATGGAAAACTTTACAGATGTTACGATTCAAAATGGTTCGGGTGGATTCATTCCGGCAATGGTAGAGCGTCAGGATGGGCGACTGATGATTTTATTTGCTGCCCCCGTCGTGGCGAATAGCATCCTGAATGTGCAACTCAATGATGTGCAAATGCGGACAAAGGGTGGGGAGCAACTCCCCTACGGCGTTAAAGTGATGCAAACGGGAACTAATGGGGATATCAGTATTGGTACTGCCCTAATCAGTGTTCCCAATCGAGACTAAGACACAGATCGCTTGATCAAGGGGGCTTCTGCCCCTATGGGTTTATTCTTTTTGAGAATTTGCCAAACCTCAGGGAAGTTGGGCGACGGGGTTCGATGGGGCATGCCACCGGACTCACCAAGAGCATCAAGCAACCTGAAGTACTCTAGAGTCTTCAAGAGAGAGTGTTAACTAAGGTAGTCTAAATGTCAGGTTGGCACCTGATCGGGTTAACTCAATGTTCTCCCTTAATTCCTGGCCATTGGCAGTAATCCTAATCTGATACTGACCCAAAAAGCCGCGATCGCTCCAATGGCCCTCGTCATTGGTCTGCCCCTGAATCTCTGTCCACCACTCTTCAAAAATAAGACTTCGATAGGCTTCAGCCGCTGGCTTGGGCGAAAAATCTTGTCGATAAAGGGCCGCTTGGGGTCGCCAGTGATTGCCCTGCCAAAAGCCCCACAGTAAAATTTCTTCTACCGCAGGATGGGCAAAGGCAATGCGATAAATGTTCCGCAGCGTTTCCGCCTGCTCCGCTTCTGAGTCCAGACTAACGCTGATCTCCGTGAGTTTGATGGGTAGGTTGAATTGGGCCAAGGTATTTAGGGCCCGCTGCATTCGTTCCTCATTCAAGGGATACTCTAAGTGGGCTTGAATACCAATGCCACCAATGGGTACACCCTGATCCAGCAGATCACGAATGAGGGTAGCATAATCATCCAGGCGATCGCCCTCAATAATGCCAAAGTCATTCACATAGAGAACCGCATCGGGATTTCCTTGATGACACCATTCAAACATCTCTTTAATAATTCCTGGCCCCAGACGACTGCGGTAAAAATCGCCGTGAAGTAGCTCGTTATTTACATCAAACTCATCAATTTTGCCGCGATAGCGACGACACACCTCCATGGCACGCTTTTGAACAGCTACCCGTAGTTCCTGGGGCGGTAGATCCTTCAGCCAGGATTGATTAAACTGCTCATCTTCCCAAAATAGAGTATGGCCACGCATTGTCCAGCCTTGCCCCTGACTCCATGCAAGAATGCGATCGGCATCATCGTAACTCACCTGACCCCGCTCCGGTTCAGTGGCATACCATTTCAGGGCATTTTCATGAACCGCCGCATTAAAAAGCTCTTGGGCAATTTTCCTATAGGATTCTTGTTGGCTCTTATTGCCGCCATCCTCAAACATATCCGTACTCAGGGCAACCCCAAGGGGAAAATCATGGCTCAACTGTTCTAGATGAACTTGGGCTTGGCTGACAGGTTCATTTTGGCCATTGACAACGGTGATGTTGATGGGAGCCTTCCGCAATTGCTCAATAGCCACCCGCAGCCCATCCCCTTGGGCGAGTTCAGGATAAGAGCTTGTGACATTAGGGGCTGGGTCAGACGTACTAGAACTAGAATCTAGACAGGCTTGGGACGTTAGCAGCGTAAAAATTGTAACGCAGGTGATGGGTAAGGCAGAAAAAGACATCATAAACAAACGAGGGAATCCAACAAAGGGGCTGTCAATTCAAGAATGACTTACCACAATGGGGACAGCCCAACAAAAGTCAAAAAGCTATAGAAATGAAAAACCCTGGGAGTCTTGCCGTGTTTCGACCCCAGGGCTTTCGTTTGCGAATCACTCCTCACTGATATAAACGTAACGTGAACGCCACAGGATTGTCACACGACACATGACACTTTTATGACTGTCCCTAATGGGTTCCCTCACCTTTTCGGCAGATTCGGTTCTACCGTGAAGCTTTCCCCCAGAAAGGCTTCATCCCTGCACCCCGTCCTACAATAAGTCACGATAGTTATAAATAGTAGGGTGGGCTTGCAAACCCATCAGAGGTATTTTTGGAAACGATATATGGGTAAAGGGCATCTCAACCAACGCCTTGATCGCCTCATCCACTCTGCCCCGATGGAGCTAGCTTTAGTTGCTCTCATCCTCGTCATGGCTTTGCTGGTAGTCTTTCAAGTTATACTGGTTCGTCAGCAGGAAAGTATCTCCTGGGTCATTCTCCTAAAATTGCCGATTCGCATCTTCTTTATCATTGAACTTTTGATCCGGTTTAGCCTTGCCCGCAAGAAAAAACGGTTTTTCCGCCACTATTGGCTGGATTTAATTGCTATTCTGCCGCCCCCTCCCCAGATCAGCCTCCTTCAACTCCTGCCACTCCTCCGCCTACCTCGCGCCGCCATCCTCATTAATCGCAATCTATACTACCTATCTCCCCGTATCACCGGCACCTATAGCCTGCAAATCTCCGCCATCTTGATGATTGTTTTGATTATGCTGATGGGTGGATTAGCCATGTACATGCTAGAGGGACACATTAATCCTGAATTTGCCTCCCTCGGAGATTCCCTTTGGTATAGTTTTTTTTCCTTAATGTCATCGGAACCCATTGGCGGTTATCCTGAAACTCATCAAGGACGGATCGTCACCATGGTGATTGTCCTGTCAGGATTGACCCTATTTGCAGTCTTTACGGGAATTGTTTCTGCCTTAATGGTGCAACGCTTGCGAACTGCCATGGATATTAAAAACCTAGACTTGGACGAATTACGTCACCATATTATTATTTGTGGTTGGAATCGTAGTGGCGGTCTAGTCCTCCAGGAACTGCAAGTGGATCCGGCCATTCAGCATAGCCCTATCGTTGTTGTTGCCGAACTTGAGACAATCCCCATTCTGGATCTGCACCATGTTGATCAAAATCGTCTTTATTTTTACTCCGGTGACTATACCCGCATTGATGTCTTAGAAAAAATTGCCATCTACCATGCTGACCGTGCCATTCTCCTTGCGGATACATCCCACCCCCGTAGTGACCAAGACCGAGATGCCCGTACTGTTCTAGCCGCCCTAACCATTGAAAAGCTTAATCCCAGTATCTACACCTGTGCCCAACTTCTAGATCGCCATAATAATGTGCAATTGCACGTTGCCGGTGTGGAGGATGTGGTGATTGCCGACGAAATGGCTGGCCACCTAATTGGCAGTGCGGTGCGAAATCAAGGTGCTATGGATGTTTTTGCCGAGCTATTAACGGCCCAAGTGGGCAATCAGTTTTATCGCCTCCCCTTACCGGTTCACCTAGCCAATCAATCCTTTTGGGATGTCAATCACTACCTGAAGACCCACCATGATTCGATTCTGATTGCCATTGAGCGACGGGTGGATGGGCGTCGTCAAACCCTTGTTAATCCCCCGGAAAGCCATCCCCTTCTTTTGGGGGATTATATCGTTCTCATTGCCCGTAGTTGTCCTCACCTCACCTGAACCCACTATCATGCATATTTCCTCTTGGGTCAGCCTTCCCTTTCCCCGCAGCCTAGTGTACCCCACCTATCGGGATAAACTAGTTGAGCTAACTCCCTACCTCGGCAATGTTCGTGAGATTGAACTCAAAGAACGACACCCGGTAGATCATGGACTCGATATGATTTTGATCTGGCATGGTGGTGGCGAGATTCCAGCCGCTGCCCGTGCCCTGCTAAGTGATGCCATGCTTTCGTGGACAGACCACACCCACTGGGATGACCAGAACCACCTCACCCTTTGGCGCATTGAACCCCATGCCTTTACCGAAGCGGTTCATTGCCATGGGCGTAATCTTTTTCTGGAAGATGGGGAACAAACGGTGATTAAAAGCGACGGAGAGTTAGTGATTGATCCAGGATTAATTTCCGGGGTTCCCTCTTTTCTCTCAGGGATTGTGGCTAAGGCAGTGGAGGATTATTTAAGCCAGAAAATTGAGCCTAACTTTCGTCAACTCGCCCAAGGAGTAGAAACCTATTTGACACAACAGCGGTCTTCATAAACTATCATTCTCTTGTCCATGGAGAGGTAAATTTATGATATAACGGATGTCTTGACAGTTTAGATAATACATCGATAATCTAAGTTGACGTTGATATTGATTAAACTTTAGCTATAATTAAATTCAGGAAAGGGGGTAGTCATTGGCTCACATCAAAAATATTGCCTCTGGATTTGGAGCTTCTTTATTTGCCCTAGGCGTTTTGATGGGTGGGGCCTATGGTGACTTGGTAAATGCCTCTACGGACACCCCCATCAACCTTGCCATTAACCCCCTAGAAGATTATCTGCTTGGCCCCGGTGATGTTCTGTTTGTGGAGGTCGTGAATCTACCCGATGATGTTACTAGGGAAAAACGTTTCCGAGTTGCCCTAGATGGTTCTATCACCCTACCTCTAGTGGGACGTTTGATGGTCGCCGAGAAAACCATCCCCCAAGTTCAACGGGAAGTCTTGGCAGCCTATGACAAAATTATGCGTTATCCTTCCGTTACGGTTGCTTTGGAGACACCGCGCCCCCTGAGAATTCTGGTTTCAGGGGAGGTACAGCGGCCAGGAACCTATAATCTCCGTTTAGATAATACAGGGGAATGGCCAACCTTGACCCGTCTTTTGTCTGAAGCCGGGGGCATTACCCAATTGGCGGATGTTCGTAATGTGGAAGTGCGCCGTTCCTTGGGCCAAGGGCGGACAGCGGTGACAAAGGTTAATCTTTGGGATCTAATTCAGTCCGGGGATGCCAGCCAAGACCTTACGGTGCGTAGTGATGATGTGATTGTCATTCCCAAAGCCGAGGTTGTTAACGCCGCCGAAGCGGTGCGGGTCGCCTCCGCCAATTTTTCGCCGGCAGCTATTCCGGTTCAAGTCATTGGTGAAGTCATTCGTCCGGGGTTAGTACAGGTTCCAGCCAATGCCACCCTCAATCAAGCCTTGGGAGCCGCAGGTGGGTTCAATATGCGTCGGGCTAATCGTGCCTCTGTTGTGCTTGTGCGTTTAGATCGGGATGGGAACGTTACAAAACGGACAATACCTGTTAATCTAGCTGACAATCCCAATGATGTTACCAATCCCGTTTTGCGGGAAAATGACATTGTTATGGTAGGTCGTTCTGGCTTAACCCAACTGGGAGATAGTTTAGCCGATGTCTTTCAGCCCCTCAATTCCCTGGGAGCCTTAACGTTGTTTTTGCGTGTGTTTGGTGATCTTTAAAAATTAGTGAGATTTGATGTTCGTGTGTGGGACTAAGCATGCCTCTTGACTCTGTGCAAAATTTATGTATTGTCACCCAGTACTACCCACCGGACTATGCGGCCACAGGGCAACTCATTGAAGAACTTGCCAAGTATCTCAGTGATCAAAATGTTCGCGTTAAGGTTTTTGCAGGCCAACCGGGTTATGCCTTTAGTCGACTCATGGCTCCTCGCTACGAATCCCAAGATAATCTCACCATTAAGCGCACACGCACAGCACGTTTTTGGCCCCGACGAATTCGGGGACGCTTAATTAATGGCTTACTTTTTTGTGTGCGATCGCTCCTGCATATCATAAAATCCCATCGACAGGTGGATGTTCTCCTGTTGACTACTGAGCCGCCCTACTTGACGTTTATTGGTTATCTGCTCAATCGACTATTGGGCATGCGTTATATTTGTCTACTGTATGATCTCTATCCCCAGGTTGCCGTTGAACTCAAAGTGGTTCAGCCCCACCACTGGCTCGTTAAGCTGTGGAATCATTGTAATCATTTGGCATGGCAGCGATCGGATTCGATTATTGTTTTGAGTGAATCCATGCGGCAACGGGTCATTGCGGATTGTCCTGATATTGCCCATAAAGTTAATGTCATTCCTAACTGGGCCAATCCCAGTCAGATTGTGCCCATGGCAAAGGCCGATAATTGGTTTGCCCAGGATCATCATCTTGTCGATAAATTTACTATTCTCTATTCTGGCAATCTGGGGCGCTGTCATGATGTGGATACCATTTTGGCCGCAGCGGCAAAGTTACGGCATAAGCCTGTTACTTTTGTGTTCATTGGTGGCGGTGCGAAAAAAGCAGATTGTGTCCAGAGGGTTGAAGAACTAGGACTAGAAAATTGCCTATTCCTGCCCTATCAGGATAAGGATGTGTTGCCCTACTCCCTAACTGCCTGTGATCTATCACTAGTTAGCATTGACATCGGAATGGAAGGATTAGTTGCTCCCAGTAAGCTGTATGGAATTTTGGCTGCGGGACGACCGGTTCTGGCCATTTGTCCACCCACGTCTTACTTACGACAAGTTCTCACCGATGGTCAGTGTGGCATGGCCGTTAATAATGGTGATGCGGACGCGCTAGTTGACTTTGTGGATTACTTAATGGAAAATCCTCAGGTGGGCGATCGCCTGGGACAGGCCGGACGTAGCTATTTATTGAGAAATTACACCTTAGATGTCGCTGGGCAACAGTATGCAGATGTTGTGAAAGGTCAAACAAACCAGTCATCCTTAAAAACTCACTTTGTAAAACAAAATACTTAGGAGTCTTCTGGTGTCAAATGCTCAGCCAATATCCTCAGAAAATCAACGCCCTGCTATGGATATAAATTCAAATATTCAAAACAGTAATCAGAATGGCTATTCTTTAGAAGATATCGAGAGGATTGATCCTGACATTGATGAATCCAAAAGTGATCTTGCAAAGTTTTTTGATCTTCTTAAACGTCGTTGGTTTGTTCTTTTTGGTGCGGCGGGGGCAACGGCTGCTTTCATGGTGGTTTCCTATCTGGTGAATCCCCGAATCTATCAAGGGGAATTTCGCCTATTAATTGAACCGATCGCCCAGGGGGGTGGGGGGGCTGCGGGGGCGGGCACAACGGCCCAAGTGTTATCGCGACTGCAATCTGTGCCGGGTCTGTTGGTTCCCAGTCAAGGACGGGATATTGGCTCCCAAATCCAAGTTTTAGCCAGTGACTCCGTTTTAGACCCAGTCGCTGAAAAAATTGAGGAACAGTATCCTAACGTCACTACAGGTTCGTTGCTGTCCAATATGAAAGTGACGAATGTCTTAAATGGAAATTTACCGACAAAACTCGTTAATGTTAGCTATAGAGCCACGAATCGAGAACAAGTAGCCTACGTTTTAGAGCAGCTTGCCCAGGGCTTTATTAACTATAGTGAGGACGAACGTCAAAATCAAATCGAAGAAAATCTCCGCTTTATTAATGCTGAAATCAGTCGACAAATTAGTAATTTAGATGGCTATGAAGCGGACATGGCCCAATTTCGCACTGGAAATGAAATCTATCTTCCGGCAGAGCAGGCCACTGCCCTGAGTGCCCAACTAGATGAGTTAACTCAAGCCCGGCAGCAAAATCGTGCCGCCGCTGAAGCAGCCCTAGCAACCTATCAAAATATTCAAGCTCAGTTGCAGATGACTCCCCAAGAGGCCCTGGTTGCTACAAATTTAAGTGCTTCAAAGTCTTATGCAACTCGACTGGAAGAACTTCAAAAAGTAGAGCGGGATTTGGCGGAGCAGTTAGGACGATTCCGGGAAGATACGCCGATTGTGCAAGCGTTGCAGGAGCAGCGCCGAGTAATGCTCGAACAAGTAAAAGCTGAGGCCCAAAATGTGGCGGGGGCCAATGCCGATCTGGTACAATTCCCTGAAAATCTAGGGTATCAAAGCCCAACTTCTGCTGGAATTATTGGACAATATATTGAGGCAGCGATTGAATACGACGCGCTGCGGCGCACGGATCAAATTCTCGCCCAGGCGGAGGAGCAGGTTCTATCGGAAATTCGTCGCTTTGCAGATTTAGTTAAAGACTACAACCAAATTGAGTTGCGATTAAAAACGGGGATTGAATCTTTAGGGTTATTATTGCAATCTCGGCAAGCCTTGCAAATGCAGCTCGCCCAAAATGATTTTTCCTGGCAGTTATTGACGGATATTAGTGAGGCAAGGGTTTACCCCGTTCGCCCCTTTTCACGGGTTTTGCTTTTTGCGGCGATCGCCAGTGTCATTGTGGGCATTGCGGCGGCCTATATAGTAGATGCCCTAAATAGCTCCTATGTTTCCCTAGAGCAGTTAAAGGAAAAAGTAAAGTTACCGATTCTGGGTATCATTCCCAAGCATCGGAGTTCCATTCAGTCTAAATTCCAGCAATTTTCCAGTCCCACTCCCTCAGTCTCCTTTTGGGGCTTAAATCATTCCCTGGCATCGGTGGGGCAGAGGGCCCTTTTTGATGAAAGCTTTAACGCATTGTTGAGTAATCTCCAACTTCTTGACAGTGGCAAAACAATGGCCATTACTTCCCCAGCGAGCAAGGATGGGCGGACAACGATCGCCACAAATCTTGCCCTTGCGGCGGCGGCCATGGGCAAAAAAGTGTTACTGGTGGATGCTGACCTGCGCCGGCCAGGAATTCACCGTGAATTAGGCCTACCCAATCAAGTGGGTTTGTCCGATATCTTAGGAGCAGATCACCTGTGGACTAAATCAGCCTTGGAGGAATCCCTCGGCTATAGTCTGTCCAATCTAGTGGTTCTAACGGCTGGATCACCGCGACCGGATGCCATTGGTTTGCTAACATCGGAGTCCATGGCAGACCTTCTTGCCGTTAGCAAAGATGTGTTTGATCTGGTGATTTTTGATACGCCACCCTTGGTTTTATTTGCTGATGCAAAACTGATTACAACTCGTGTCGATAGTGCCCTATTAGTTGTGAATATGGGACGGACAAAACGGGATTACTTGCAACAGGCAATTCAAGATTACCGCACTAGTCTACGGGGTAAATTATTAGGCTTAGTTGTAAACCGCTGTAATGCAACCGGTATGAATCGGCTGTATCGCCAATACAATACAGAAAGTGAACAACGCCCTCTCTTAGCCAAGCTTCCCTAGATGGTCGTTATTCCCGTTAAATTACCCAGCCAATCCTACGAAGTGGTGATAGCAGCCGGTGGGCGTTATCAGGTTGGTTCATACTTAGAAAAATTATCTAACATTGCTTCTGATGTGCCCCTATTAATTGTTTCCAACCCGAAAATTTGGCAACTTTATGGTCAGGATATTCAATTAGCCTTAAAAAAAGCAGGATTTAAGAGTGCCCATTGTGTCTTGCCAGCGGGGGAACGGTATAAGACCCTGAAAACATTGCAAAAAATCTATGATGCGGCTTTAGCCCATCGCCTAGAGCGGCGATCAACCCTTATTGCCCTTGGTGGTGGAGTGATTGGGGATATGACGGGTTTTGCGGCGGCAACTTGGCTCCGGGGTATCAATGTTGTTCAAATTCCCACTAGTTTACTGGCCATGGTCGATGCCTCCATTGGCGGCAAAACGGGGGTTAACCATCCTCAGGGCAAAAATTTAATTGGTGCATTTCACCAACCGCGTCTAGTTCTCATTGATCCCGATGTCCTGAAAACCTTACCTCGGCGAGAATTTCGGGCGGCGATCGCCGAAGTGATCAAATATGGGGTGATTTGGGATCCACAGTTATTTAGCCAACTAGAAGCGTTACCCCGATTAGATGATCATCGCTATATTTCCCCTGAGCAATTACTAGAAATTTTAGAACGTTCCTGTCAGGCGAAGGTGGATGTTGTCACCAAGGATGAGCGGGAAGCGGGGTTACGGGCAATCTTAAATTATGGTCACACCCTGGGCCATGCCCTAGAAAGTATTGGCAACTATCGCCTCTTTAACCATGGCGAAGCTGTTGCCTTGGGAATGATTGGGGCAGGGGCGATCGCCACGGCGTTAGGCTACTGGTCAGAAGCAGAGGAAGCAGCCCAGTTACAATTAATTCAAAAAGCTAAATTACCGACATCCATTTCCGCCAAGCTAGATCACTCAGATATTATGACCCTCTTAAGTAGTGACAAGAAAGTTCAAGGGGGGCAAATTCGTTTCGTTTTACCCAAAGGAATTGGTCAAGCTGAAATCACTGACCAAGTTCCCCAGGACATTATTGCCCAAGCCCTAGCAAAACTCTGCTCAGTCGTTGCTACCTAAACGTCCCTTAATCCTTACAAAAACTGGCCCCCTAGAAGCTCTAGGATGGCCAGCTTGAATTATTGAATTGGTGAAATTCTAATTCTCTAAAATTAGAAAAGATGAATGAGCCTTAGGTTTAGCGACGGGGTACCTTGCTGAGATAATCCAGATCGGAAGCCCGTAGTTGCTGGGCATAGCGAGTCTTGGGGGCGATCGCCGCGGCCAAGTCCCGATATTTCCGTGGATCTCCCTCGGCCAATTGCCGTTCCTGGAATTTGCGACTGTAGAATTTCTCCACCGTAAATCGCCAGTCGGTGGTTGTTGTACCCACTTTATCCCGATACTCATAGCCATAGCGGGGCGTTACCAGGTTAAAGGGACGGCTCTCCATCCGCTTCCGCTGGTAAGGTACGGTGAAATCCCCAAAGGCTTGGGTATACTCATCACTATCGATCAGAGCATCAATAAACCCAGCAAAACCAAGGGTACCAATTTTAATCGACCAGGCAATTTTCTCCGCTTCATTGTATGCACTCCGCCCCAAGAAGCGACGCAGGCAGATATCCACCAGTCGATAGTTGTCGTTGACAGCAACCACGGTATTATAGAACCGCTCCGATTTTGCCAATTCCCGAATAAAGTCACGCACCGTTAGGGAGCGATTAGCAAACCGGGTCTCTAGGGTAATCTGACGATTGAACTGAATCGTAGCATGCTCACTAAACACCTGACGGTAACTGGCCCAAATAATCGAGCGAATTTCACCAGGGGAAGCCGCATCCTCAATTCGATAGATATAGGGGGTATCTTCATTTAAGTCAGCCGTACCAAAACTAACCACACGGTGGTTTTGACTGGTCGGTTTATAGGCTAACAAGGGCAAATCCATTGGCATCTCCCAAAATCAAATTGCTAAATGAACAAAAGCTCAACCTAGATCAACGGAAAGGCCGCTGTCGGGTTAATGGACGCAGGCACTGCACTACCCTCGGCTCGGCTCGTATCAGGAATCTGGATAGAGTCCGTCTGCACAGAGGTGAAGGGAACGGGAACGATAGTAACCGTGCGGGCCATGGCGAGAAAATTATTAATGTCTCCCCATTTGTACCGGCTGTCTTCTAACTTATCGCGCCAGTAGGCCCCATAGCGCGGTGTGACTAAATTAAACGGCCGATCTTTATAGCGTCGCCGTTGGTAGGGGACGGTGCTATCCCCAAAGTTTTGGCTGTATTCGTCGCTGTCAATGAGAGTATCGACAAATCCCTGCCAGCCCTCAGTGGCAATCTGAATCGACCAAGCCAGTTCCTCATCTTTACCGTAGGGAGCGCGGCCCAGCAGCCGTTTTAGGGATAGCTCCACAATGCGATAGTTTGAGTTTGTTTCCACCACTAAACGGCGAAAGGTCTCAGACTTGGCCAAGCCACGTACAAAATCCCGCACGGAAATGGCTCGATTGCGTAGCTGGGATTCAAGATGGGGTTGGCGGCTCGTCTGAAGTAAGACATGCTCACTAAAGACTTGCCGATAGGCTGCCCAGATTAATTCATCAATACTGCCAAGATCGGGGCAATCCTCTAGGCGATAGAGGCGAGGCGTTTCTTCGGTGCCGACATCATAACCCGCAACCCGTTGATTTTGGGAACTGGGGCTATAGTCAAGGAGAGGAATGGACATAGGATTACACCTTGGGCTGGGTGGGCAAATAACGGTAAGGAAGGGCAACTCCAGTAGCTTTGATCGGGGTTGGGGATAGATCGCGATCGCAGGTGCTATCGGGCACTTTCACTAAACTAGAGGTAGCCCGGGCCACATGACGCTGACTGTCAATGGTCGGAACCAAGACACTGCGGGCTAAGGATAGGAAATTCGCCGGAATTGCCCCGCGAATCACTTGTTTATCTAAGGGGCCAGAGGAATAGTAGCGCACCTGATAGTAAGAGCGGCCAGACATGGCCATTTCCTGGTTGCGCCAGTAGTCACCATAGCGGGGATTCACCAAGTTGTAAGGACGACTCATCCGCCGCCGCCGTTGGTAGGGCACAATATCCGCACCAAAATTGCTCTGGTATTCATCACTTTCAATCAGGGCATCAATAAAGCCCTGGAGACCCTTCGTTGCCAGAATAATAGACCAGGCAATTTGTTCATCTTTGTTGTAGGTGGGGCGACCCAGGAAACGCTTAAAGGAAATATCCACTAAGCGATAGTTTGAGTTTGTATCGGCGACTTGCTGGCGATAAACCTCTGATGTTCCCAGACCGCGAATGAAATCCTGGACGGAAATGGCTCGGTTTCGTAGTTGAGACTCTAAAAACCGCTGGCGATAACTCTCGATAATCAAATGCTCACTAAAAATCTGGCGATAGGCCGCCCAGATCAAAGCATCGATCGCCGCATTATCTGTGGCATCGGTTAAGCGATAAATGACGGGGTCATCATCGGCGGGGACTTCAAAACTAGTGACTCGTTGATCCAGAGTTTTGGGTTTAACACCCAACAAGGGCAAAGACATAGGATACCAATCCTCTATAGGGGACGCATGGACACAGGGGAAACAGCTTGAAAAGGTTGTAGGGCTAATTGGGCCCGGGCCCGCACCGCAATATCCACATCGGCTTGACTGATCTGCTTTAATCGGGCCAGTATCTCGGCGGCAAGAGGCCCGCTCACCGTCGATCCATTCATCGTAAAAACAAGCAGTTCAGCAAGTGCTACGACAACGGCATAGCGCAAAGACCAATCCGATTCTTGAATCAGTTGGCTGAAGGCGTTCAACACTTGGGTTTGGGCGGCAACGGCTTCCCGATCGCTCAGTTCTTGCCAGCGAAGGTGGCCCAAGCCCTTAATGGCAGCCCGGCGAACACTGGGGGCAAAATCTGTGAGGGCCGCTTGCAGAAGTAAATCTAAGGACTGGGGATGACCGATCGCCCCTAGGACACGAATGCTATAGGCCCGGGCCCCATAGTTATACTCATCTAAGGCTGCTAGGACTGGGGCAACGGCACAATCCCCTAGGTTAATTAAACCCTGAACCGCCGCTAGGGCAGCCCCCGGATTATTATACCCGAGAACCCTAATTAAGGTGGGTATGGACTCAGGATAAACTAAGTCCGCTAGGGCCTTGACGGCACTGCTTAAAGACTCAGGGGAATCTGCTTGATCAACCGCCGTTATCGCCGCTGCTACCGTTGTCGCTGCTGTTGTCATTTTTATAACAACCCATCCATCAAGGTAAATAGGGTGGTCACCCGTGGGGTGATCTCCCCAGACTGGGCGATCGCGGTTTGAACTAATCCCCGCAGGGCAATGAGCTTAAAGCTATTTTCCACCGGAGCTTGGGCGATCGCCTCGGCCCCTGGAACATAGCCCATGGCCCCTAAATCCAAGAGGGCACTGCGCCGTAATTGCACATCCTCTGCCCTTAGGGCCGGCAGCAATCGCTCACCGTAGGAGTCATTTCCCGTCAACTGATACAGGGCCCGGGCCGCAGCAAACTCAATGCGTTCACAGTCATGGCCGAGGAACGGCTCAATATCTGCGATCGCCTGACGAGCGCCCAATTGCCCCAGACTTTCAATGATGGCTTCGTAGGGTTGTACCAGATGGGGACGACCGGGAACAAACTGGGCCACCTCAATGCCGCCGGCCAATAATTCCAACAGGGGAGTAATCCCTTGGGGATCAGCCAACTTACCGAGGGACTGGGCCGCCGCTTCCCGAACGTAATAATCCTCACAGTCTAGACAATGAATCAATGGCTCTACGGCCCGGAGATCTCCGAGCTTACCGAGGGCCCGGGCCGCATTCCGCCGCAGAGGATAGCCTCCCAACGCCGTGCGATCGGATTCATCCCCTAGGGCAGCAATTAATGCCCCAACTGCGTCCCCCCGCTCCGATGGTGTGCCATCAGAGCCAAATTTACCCAGCCACCAAGCGGCATAGTAACGAAGACTGGTATCCTCGTGACTCAATTGTGCCGTCATTGCGGCCATGGTTAGGGTGACATCAGCAGAGGCAAGGGCTGTCATGAACTGTGAATCATCCTCAATTAACTATCAGCGGATAACGCAGTAATACTCAGGATTTTGCCGCCCATGCGATTAATCCGTTGCATTTCCTCATTCATCCGGCTGTAGGCTACCGTGATAAATGTACTGCCACTCCGACGAATGGGATAACCCATTTTGTCCGTTTCATCATTTTGACGTAGGCCAGAGACTTCATAGCGGAAGACCCGACCGCCAGAAGGACTATTGGCGGTGCTGCCCGATGTCGTTTGACCAAACATGGATACTGCCTCCGAAAGAACTAAGCAAACTAATCCCTTAAGCCGGGTTAATACTGATAATCCGAGCACCTAGACCCTTTAACTGCTGCATTTTGCTCAACAGTTGCTCATAGGGGACTAGGAACGCATTGCTACTGCGGCGAACACTAGGGTATCCCGGCTGGCGGATTCCTGAGACTTCAATGCGGTACACACGACCACTTTTACCGTAGGAACCACCTAGGCAGGCCCGAGGCGGCGTATCGGAACTGGCAGCATAGTGGGACCAGCTACCATCGCTACTGGAGGGAGCAACCACGGTGGATGGCGTATTGGTGGCCAAATCCCGGGCGAGGCGAGACATGGTGCCTTCGGACTGGGCGCGATCGCTATTGGCATAGCCCCGATAAAGCCGGAACATACGACTAAAGCCGAGGCTAATTTGGCCCGTATGGAATTCAAAATCCCGATAGTGAGGAACAACGGAATCCCCAAAGGCATCGGTATATTCCTGGGAATCAATGTAAGAGTCAATGTCGGCATCAAACCCTTCATTTTCATAAAGGTTGAGATGAAAAGTGACCTCAGACTCGTCGTAGGGGGCCCGCCCCAAAAGATGTTTGTAATTGAGTTCGATTACACGGGTTTGAAAATTGCCGTAGAAAAACTTGACTTTATAAAGTTCGGATTTGGCAACGGCACGGACAAATTCCCTTACCGTAATTTTGCCATTCCGTAAAAGGGACTCGGCACTGGTGAGCCGTTCCGATTTCATCAGATAATCATTGCCCAAAACCTGGCGATAAACGGCATTGATTACCGTTGTAGCATCCTCATCACTCCAGTTGGGGCGTAGTTCTACGCGGGGGGCATCACTGAAGGCGGAGGTACCCAGGCGAGAGGCGGCGGTAGTTATAGCCACGGTACAAAACTCCTATGACATCAAAGGTGGGTATAAACAAGCCCGGTGCTGTAAACAAAGCGTCAGCCATAACCGACTTCTGCTTACCTCACCGGGCCTCATCAAACGCTACTACTAGCTCAGGGCATTGATAGCGTAGTCGATGTAAGCGTTGGCTTCCACGGCTGCTTGGCCGCTGAGACCATGGCTAGCTTTGATGTTCTTCAGAGCTTCAACATACCAGCTAGGGGCAAGATCAAAGGTGCTGTTGATCTCGGCCAAACCAGCCACTAAGAACTCATCCAAAGGACCGGTACCACCAGCAACTAAGGAGTAGGTGATAATCCGCAGGTAGTAGCCGATGTCACGGGCACACTTGGCTTTCCCTTCGGGGGTAGAAGCGTACTGAGAACCTTGGGTTGAGGTGGTGTAAGGGAACTTTTGGTACACTGCTTGGGCAGCCCCATCAATTAAGCCTTGGGCGTTGCTGGTTAGGGCACGGGCAGCTTCTAAACTTGCTGTGGCCCGCTTGAAGCGACCGTCAGCAGCTTGTAGCTCAGTGTTGCTTAGGAAACGGCCTTGGGTATCGGCAGCAGCGATGGCTTCAGTAATCGGGGTCTTCATAGTTTTGAGATGTCTCCCTATAGTTTGCGTTTTACAATGCGGTCAATGTGACGTTGGAATGAGCTAACGATAGCTTAGGCAACAGCAGCAGCAGCGCGATCGAAGTAGCCAGCCACTTCGGAAACCAAGGCACTGCAATCCCCAGGGGTAATGCCATTGGGATCGTTAGCAATGGCGATAGCAGCATCTTTCATTTTTTGAACGCCAACAGCCACGGAAGAACCAGGGGTTCCCAGGGCTTGGTAGGTTTCCCGCAGACCATTCAAGCAGCGATCATCTAGGACACTGGAGTCGCCGGCCAAGGTGGCGTAGGTGACATAGCGTAAGATGATTTCCATGTCGCGCAGGCAAGCAGCCATACGACGGTTGGTGTAGGCATTTCCACCGGGTTGGATCAACTGGGGTTGCTCAGCAAACAACGCACGGGCTGCATTGGCAACGATGGTCGAGGCATTGCTGGTGATCCGGTTGACGACATCCAACCGCTTGCTGCCTTCTTTTACCAAGCCGGACAAGGCATCGAATTGGGCACTGGTGAGAAATTCACCCCGGGCATCGGCCTGAGCCACAACTTTGGCAAATGCATCTAGCATGGATCAATTCTCCTTAATTAAAGAAGTCAGAACTTCGTTTGCAAGTTTCTAATAAAACCAAGCTGTATAAACAGCCGGGAAGGGAAAACACGATTTAACGATATCGGTACTCCACTTGGTAGCGAGGATGACATCTGTGAGTGTGAGACCCTTCAGGTATTTCTTATACAATGCCGTGGGAATCGTGTTTATTGGAAGTTATTAATTCGTAAAACAACTGAAGAAATGAAAATATTTTTCCGGCGATCGCCACTAATGGGAGCCAAAAATATTAAATTTTTTATAAATTTGGTTAAGTTTGTTTAAGTTATCCCCGACGGAATCTTGCATTTATGAATGAACCGCAGCAATTTAGTCTCTTTGAGGAAATATCGCCCTTGGCATCCGACGTTGCCCCGAATATTTCTGAGGGGGAAGCGGTCAAGTTGTCCCCTGATGATAAAATCGCCCCTGAAGACTACGATAAAATTCCCTCTTCAAGCAGTATTTCTATTCCCCCGGGAACCTACGAAAACTTGGAAGCGTTAGGGGAGCATTGTCAGGTTTGCCAGCGGTGTGACTTGGGAGCAACCCGTACCCATGTGGTGGTGAGTCGGGGGAATCCCCAGGCAAGGCTGATGATTATTGGCGAGGGGCCCGGGCAAATGGAGGATGAAACGGGGCTACCCTTTGTGGGTAAGGCGGGCCAACTCTTGGATAAAATCTTGGCATCGGTAAATTTAGATCGCGATCGCGACGTTTACATTTGCAATATCGTGAAATGCCGGCCACCGGGCAACCGTGTCCCCACCCCCGAAGAATCAGCGGCCTGTTTACCCTATCTGTTGGAGCAAATTCGCCTTGTGGATCCAAAAATTATTCTTTTAGCAGGGGCAACGGCAGTGCGGGGACTCTTGAACGAGAAACAAGGCATCACAAAACTGCGGGGAAAATGGCTGGAGTGGAATGGACGGCTGTGTATGCCCATTTTGCACCCAGCGTATCTTCTCCGTAATGCATCACGGCAACCGGGAAGTCCAAAGTGGTTGACCTGGCAAGATATGCAGGCCGTGCGCGATCGCCTCCACCAACTCACATCGCAACCTTAATCAGGTATGAAGGCTTAGTCAGGCATTAGGGCGTAGACATTAGGCTTCTTCGGCGTGTTTTGCCCGGGCTGAGGGGGATTTTTCAAAGGTACTTTCGTCCTGAAGATAATCCAGCCATAGTTTTGCCAAGCTTTCGGCCTGTTCTTCTTTGGCCTCTACCACATGGTACATACGACGCGGCCGACCCCGACCTTCAACTTTTTTCCAGTAGCCACTGATGATTTGTTCGTCTTCTAGGAATTTCAGGGCACTGTAGAGCACCGTATCGGAAAGGCGATAGAAGGGATAGTCGGACTCAATGGACTGAATCAGAGCCGTGCCATAGGAGTCTCCCTTGGCAACCAGGGTATGGAGGACGTAGCAGACAGCGACCTCTTTGCTGAGATAAACGGGCGGTGGCTGACGGAAAAAGCTATAGATATCGTCTAATTTCATAGCAAACCATCCCAATAGGGTTTAAGTAGTCAACAGATGAACCAACACTCTCCTATGACCAGGAAACCGCACTACCACTAGCGAATAAACCAGAGAATATAAAAAGGCTCAAGGATATAACAGCAGGTTAAGATGTGCGATCGAAATAGGAGAGTACACCAGGAAACTACAGGGAAATCATAAATGCTCAGCAACAGCAAAATCAAGAGGTCAGAGCCATTATCTAAAAAATAAACAGATATTTCGCCTCTTTTTACTACGGCTCCTAGGTTTCAGGGATAGGGAAAACCAGGGGCGATCGCCCCATTCCCATTGCCTATTTTTGTCTGTAAGTGATCTAAACCAAGCAGATTCTGGGAAAACCTTACTGCCATAGTTTAGTGGAAATTGAAAATTACCTGACCTACAGTTAATCCCCATTGATAAAATCTATTTTACAAAGGAGAAATAAACACTATGGATAAAGTAAAATATTCTACGGCTTAACTCCCCAGTGAGTTGTCCCAGTTTAGAAAATCATAACCCCGAAAATTTGCCATCGAATCACTAGGAATAAGCCAGATACCGTTAGCATAAATACAAGAGGATGCTCATGGGTCAATCATCAAAGCTGGGGATAAGCCATGCACGATAGCCACAACGATACAAATGTTGGTCAGACATTAATGAATCGCTATCGCCTAGCAGAATTGATCGGCAAAGGCTCCATGGGGCGAGTCTATCGGGCGGAGGATGTTCTCCTGGGGGGGGTTCCCGTTGCGGTGAAATTTTTAGCCCAAGCCCTAATGAATGAGCGAATGAAGGTGCGTTTTGCCCAGGAAGCTCGGGCAGGAGCCCTGTTGGGTCAAAAAAGTATCCATGTTGTCCGTGTCATTGACTACGGCGTTAATCCTGAAGATGTGCCTTTCTACGTGATGGAGTACTTACAGGGAGAAAACCTGAGTGATTTACTCCTAGAGGAACCCTTGCCCCTAGCCCGTTTCCTGCGCCTTGCTCGCCACATGTGTTTGGGCCTTCAGGTTGCCCATGAGGGGATCATGATTGAGGGCCAAAATTGTCCCATTATTCATCGGGATATTAAACCCAGTAATGTTTTGGTGGTAACGGATCCGGCCCTAGGGGAATTGGGCAAAGTTTTAGATTTTGGGATTGCCAAATTTCTCAGCGATCGCCCCGACGATAATCAAACCTCATCCTTTATGGGAACCCTTGCCTACTGCTCTCCCGAACAAATCGAAGGGCGGGACTTGGATCATCGCTCCGATATTTATAGCTTGGGCATCACGATGTATGAGCTACTCACGGGGAAGATGCCCCTACAAGCGGAAACCCATTCCATTGGCAGTTGGTTTAAGGCCCATCACTTTCAGCAGCCGATTCCCTTCCATGTGGCGAGTCCGGGTTTAAACCTGCCGAAAGAATTAGAAACCCTGGTGATGGACTGCCTGGCCAAATCCCCGGTGGAACGGCCCCAAACCATGGCGGATATTCTCAAGGCCTTAATTCCCATTGAAGAACGCTATGGCACGGGCCGGATTACCCAACCCGGCATTGATCTACCGCCCCTCGACTCCGACACGGACGAGCCACCCCAGCCGCAAGTTGCCCTGCAATCCGTCGAAGAGGCCTGTTGGCAAGCCACATGGCCAAAGGATAAACCCCTAGCGGAAATTGTTTTTCCCCAAGCCATTCATGCCCAACGGGAATCCTCCGCATCGGTATGGGTGATGTTGCCCCGCAACGAAATTGATCGCCGGATGTTAAATACCCGCTACAACCAGTTTTTGTTTACCATGTCCCCCCACCCGATGATTCTCTGGATCACCACCATTTATGATCCCCAGCAGGGGCCCCGTTGGTTGCCCTGCTACTTAGATATGAAGCAAGCCCGCAATCAAGACCTGTGCATGTTATTGGCGGCCACGGGCTACTATCCGCTGCTATTCTTTTCTTTGGAAGACTCTAAACACTGTATTAATGTGATGACAATTACGATCGCCACATTTCAGCGGCAATTATTGCGGGACTGGGTACAGTCGAGTAAAAACTTGCCCAGTAGCTCCACTGCGGCCATTAGTCGCAACTTGCTCAAGACCGAGTTTGAAAACTATAAACCTAAAATCTTAGCTAAGCTGGAACATGTCCGGGGAGGCGTACTCATTGACTAAGGGCCGCTCATTGACTAGAGTCCGTTGTGGCCGTTATGTTTGCTGCATTGAGTTTTAGCTAAGTGATCTGATTCTGATTCGATTCCATTTCTATTTCCCCACCATCACCCATGAATCATATTCTCCATTGCGCGATCGCCCCCCATCTGAAAACCGCCCTTGACCTTCATCAACGGACTAGCGGCCTAAGTCTGAGTGAAATTTTAGAGCAAGCCCTCTCCCAATACCTAGAGGTGGGGGAAGAAACCCTCTTTCAAACTTCGACGATTAATGCCTTGGTGGAGGGGGTGTACCGGGGTGACTTAACCGTAGCGGAATTAAAGGAACATGGTGATTTTGGCCTGGGCACCTTTAATGATTTAGATGGGGAGATGGTGGTACTAGATGGCCAGGTCTATCAACTCCGCAGTGATGGTACCGCCCATGTGGTGGAGGATGGGATTAAAACTCCCTTTGCTACCGTAACCGTCTGGAATCAGGATATTTTCGCCAAAAGCCAAGATCCCCTCACCTACGATCAATTACAGAACCATTTGAGTCGATTACTCCCCTCCGAAAATATGTTCTATGCCATTCGGATTGAGGGAACCTTCAAGCAAATTAAAACCCGTACCGTCAGCCGCCAAACCGAACCCACTCGCCTTATTGATGCCGCCGCCCAAGCCACGATTTATACATTCAATAATATTGGGGGAACACTGGTAGGTTTTTGGGTTCCCCTCTATATGCAAACGGTGAATGTCCCTGGGTTTCACCTGCATTTTCTTAGTAAAGATCTCAGCGTGGGGGGGCATTTATTGGACTGCTTGACGGATGACATTACCATTGCCCTAGACGAAACCCCCTTTACCCAGATTGCCTTGCCGGATACTTCAGCATTTCGTAGCGTTGATTTAACAAAAGATACCCGCCATGAACTCGAAGCTGCGGAACAGGATCGCTAATGTCCCTGAGGTTGAGTTATCGCCCCCTGGTTCCCTACGTCCTATCCCATGGCAAAAAACTCACCTTTGCCTTTATCTGCACCCTAGGCTTTGTACTGACGATGCCGGCGATCGCCTACCTGATTGGCCAAGCCGCCACCTTTATTGCCGAAGGTGATTTACCGCGCCTCATTCGCTGGTCTGCGGCCTCCTCCCTGTTGTTTGTGGGCCGTGGACTCAGTCAATTTGGCCAAGACGCGCTGATGGCGGATATTTCCCTACGCATTGTCTTAGATATTCGTCAGCGTCTCTATCGTCATTTGCAAAGCCTCGGCCTGGACTATTTTGAAACCGCCGCTACGGGGGATCTCACCTATCGCATCACCGAGGATATCGATCGCATTGGTGAGGTAATTAACCGCAGTTTCCATAGTTTTTTCCCAGCGGTACTTACTCTAATCACCGTTTTGATCTACATGATCTATCTGAATTGGCAGTTAACCCTGGGTACCCTAATCATTGCCCCCTTGATGGCCCTGCTGATTGGCTCCTTTGGCAATCGGTTGCTCAAGTTTTCCCACCTGAGCCAGAGCCGTATTTCCGATTTGTCTTCCCTTTTAACGGAGGTTTTTAGCGGCATTCGCCTCGTCAAGGCCTTTGCCGCCGAAGATTATGAAGTAGAGCGATTTCGCCAAGAGGCGGAAAATAATCGTCGCGCCCGTTATGCCACCGAACGGGTAAAAGCAATTCAATATCCAGTGGTGGGGTTTCTGGAAGCCCTCAGTGTCATTTGTCTGTTTATTTTAGGAGCGTGGCAAATCGGCCAGGAACACCTGACGGGGCCAGAATTTCTCAGTTTTATTACCGGGGTTGCCCTCCTGAGTAATCCCATCTATGCCATTACCTCAGACTATAACGAACTCAAGCAGGCAGAGGCTTCCGTTGATCGAGTGTTTGGCCTGTTTGATTTACAACCGAATATTCGTGAACAGCCCAATGCCCAACCCCTTCCCCCCATCAGTGGCAAAGTGGAATACCGCAATGTCACCTTTTCCTATAGGTCCGAACAGCCGGTTTTACAGCACCTAAATGTTTTGGCCCTCCCCGGTGAGATGATTGCCCTTGTCGGCCATTCTGGAGCGGGAAAATCTACCCTGGTGAATCTGTTACCTCGGTTCTATGATCCCCAGGCTGGACAAATCTTGATCGATGGCATTGATATTAAAACCATTACCCTGAAAAGTCTGCGTCAACAGATTGGGATTGTTCCCCAGGAAACAATTTTATTTTCCGGCACGATTGCCAACAATATTGCCTTTGGCCAAAGAGCTATTCCCCTAGAGGCGATCGCCGCTGCGGCCAAAATTGCCAATGCCCACGATTTTATTCTTGGTTTTCCCGACGGCTACCAAACCTGGGTGGGGGAACGGGGAGCAAATTTATCCGGGGGACAACGCCAGCGGTTAGCCATCGCCCGGGCCATCCTCCTGAATCCACGAATTTTAATCCTGGATGAAGCCACCTCCGCCCTTGATTCCGAGTCAGAAGCCCTCGTACAAGAAGCCCTAGAGAGGGCCACAGAAGGTCGAACAGTTTTTGTGATTGCCCACCGTTTAGCCACAGTACGTCGCGCCGATCGCATTTTAGTGCTTGACCAGGGCCGTGTCATTGAATCCGGTAGCCATTGGGATCTTTTGCACCAGGATAACGGTACATCCCGCTACGCCCAGTTCTATGCCCAACAATCTGAGGGTTGAAAAGTTGTCATTTTACTACCCCAAAGGATCGGGTTTCAGAATTAGGAGCTTGCGATGAAAATGTCCGCCAGCGATCGCCACAAACTTGATCAAACCGATGATGCGCTGTTCTATCAACTGCCTCGATTTGTCACCCATGTGGATCAGGGTTTTATTGATCAGTTAACCCAACTCTATCGCCAATACCTGAGATCAGGAATGCGCGTTTTAGATTTAATGAGTAGCTGGGTATCCCATTTGCCCGCAGAGATGACCTTTGATCAGGTTTGTGGGCATGGTCTTAATCAAGAAGAGTTAGCCAAAAATCCCCGCCTTGATCATTATTTTGTCCAAAATTTAAACCAAACCTTAGAACTGCCCCTGGAAGATGAATCCTTTGATGCCGTACTCATTGCCGTTTCTGTGCAATATCTCCAGTATCCCGAAGCCATTTTCAAGGAGATTCAGCGGGTTTTATGTCCAGGGGGTGTGGTGATTGTCAGTTTTTCTAATCGAATGTTTTTCCAGAAGGCCATTCAAATTTGGCGCGAGGCTAGGGATGGCGATCGCCTACAACTGGTGCAAAATTACATCAATCTCGTACCTGGCTTCAGAGAGCCGATAGTTTATAAAAACCCTGGTGCTAGTTTCCGTTTACCCTGGTTTCCAGAACCCGACCCCTTTTATGGAGTTGTGGCCTTAAAGTCATCGTCCCTACCTGAGCCTGCTTGATCGTTTAGATATTGAGAATAATTTTTATCCCTTTCTCCTTCTAGCGCCTCTGACTACTGCAAACCTGCTCCCAAGCTTCCCCCTAACTAGCGATCGCTAATTTTCCCTGAAATTTGCGGAATCAAGAAAAGGATTAACCACACATTCGCCTAAATTAAGTAAAAAAAGAAATTAAACTTAATAAATCTCCCCTAACCTATTGCAAGTAAATCTCAATAGCTATGCTAGGATTGTCATCGAGCTTATTGAATTATTTTCTTAATAAGCTACTGACTTTATCCTTGAATATTGATAGGAGATAGCTTATGGCGATCGCAACAGGGGAATTGAACTCCCCGGCCAGTGCAGCCTTACAGACCTATGGGGAATCAGAGGTTACCTACGACTGGTGGGCAGGAAATGCCCGATTTGCCAGTAAATCTGGGTTATTTATTGCGGCCCATGTGGGACAAGCTGCCCTGACAACCTTTTGGGCCGGGGCCTTTACCCTCTACGAAATTTCTATGTACAACCCCGACCAGGCAATGGGAGAGCAGGGCTTAATTCTGTTACCCCATTTAGCCACCCTAGGATGGGGAATTGGCAGTGGAGGTCAAGTGGTGGACACCTATCCCTACTTTGTCATTGGGGCTGTCCATCTCATTGCCTCCGCCGTATTAGCCGCCGGTGCTCTTTTCCATGCCTTTCGCGCCCCAGAGGATCTGCGGGAAGCCAAGGGCCAGGCCCGCAAATTTCACTTTGACTGGAATGATCCCAAGCAATTGGGATTAATTCTTGGTCATCACCTCTTATTTTTAGGCATTGGCGCACTCCTGCTCGTCATGAAAGCAATGTACTGGGGAGGTCTGTATGATGCCACAATTCAAGAGGTTCGCCAGGTCGTCTCTCCCACCCTGGATCCCTTTATTATTTACGGCTACCAAACCCACTTTGCTGGGATTGATAACCTAGAGGACTTGGTGGGTGGCCATATCTATGTTGCCCTACTACTGATTGGAGGCGGAATTTGGCATATTTTAGTTCCACCCCTGAATTGGGCCCGGAAAGTTTTGATCTTTTCCGGTGAGGCCATTCTGTCCTACTCCTTGGGTGGGATCGCCCTAGCGGGTTTTGTGGCCGCCTATTTCTGCGCCGTCAATACCTTGGCTTACCCCGTAGAGTTTTACGGCCCACCCCTAGAAATTAAGCTCGGTATTTGTCCCTACTTTGCCGACACCATTGACTTACCCCTAGGGCAGCATACACCCCGGGCTTGGTTAGCCAACGCCCATTTCTTTCTCGCCTTCTTCTTTTTGCAGGGCCATCTTTGGCATGCATTACGGGCGATCGGTTTTAACTTCAAACGAGTTGAAAATTTACTCAATGGGGCCATGGAAACCTAGGTTGATCACCTAAGGAAGCCAACCTAAGAAAGCCTGGAGGTAGGATAGAGTCTCAACATTCAAAAAAGACTCCGTTCTATCTCCTCTTTTCTGAACTGAATAAACCCTCCGTGATTTTACTTATTTTTCACAGTTAGCTAAACAAATGGTTCGTGTTTCTGCACAGGTGGCAAGGGTAGCCGCATTGTTGTCTGCTTGGCGAACACAGCGTGTATAACGAGATTGACAGGCTTGTTCTGGAGACTGATTGAGGACAACGGTAGCACCAATATGCATCGTCGAACTACTGAGTAATAAACTGGCAACTAAGGCAGTAAGAGAGAAAAATATCGCCTTTGTTGCAAACATCCCCCTATTCATATCTACCCCCTAGGTCATCCATCGGACCGAAGACGGCAGTTGATTAACTTCATCCTGTATTGGATGATGGATCGAATGGGTGATTGGTTTTCTAAAACCGCAAGCTAATCCTGCACTCGCCAGATCCTAGTGGTCTGAACGAATACATTCTGCACAGCAAGCTAGATAGGCTCATTCCAGTCGTGACCGGTGAAGCATACCTGCGATCGCTATGTACTTTGGAACTATCTCAGGCTAACGACTTAGGTAGAAAATAGAATGGCAATACCTTTGTCGCACACATCCCCCTATTCATGTCCACCCCCTATATCAGTTTCCTGATAGAAGATGAAACCTAATCAACGTAATCATAGATAGACTAGAGCTTTAACGCTTTTCGCTAGAGGCTTTGAACGTGTATCTTCAATTCGTTAAACCCTAGACCTCTATACTTAAAATCATAGATCGATGGAATGAGGGGATACCAACCCCTGTAACAATCCCTTACGCAAACCAGCCCCGAAAGGGGTCTAAGGATACGTCTCTTCGTTAATGTACATGGTTCTTAATTTTTGCAAAATAATTAATAGGAACTAACTGGGCGTTAAGCCCGATTTGATCGTTTCCACTAATTCATCACTATGCCAGGGTTTATATAAACAACGATGAAGGTTAGCCTCATCAACGGCCCGCTGGATTGCCGCCTCATCAGCCTGGCCCGTTAGCATCACTTTCACCACTTTCGGAAATTTTTTGTGAACTCGGATCAGAAACTCGTCACCGCGCACCTTGGGCATGAGCCAATCCGAGACAATGACAATCACATCCGCAGAATCATCCTGAAGCTCATCAATGAGTTCCATGGCCTCGTCGGCACTCTCCGCCGTTTCGTAGAGGTATTGCTCCCCAAATGCAGTTTTAAGCTGGGTACGCAGGCTTTCAAGAATGACCCGCTCATCATCCACACATAAAATAACTGGCTTAGCCATGATCGCCATGATCCTCAATGAGAGGTAGGGTGACCGAAAAGGTTGTTTTCCCGGGCTGGGAGTCAACCTCAATGGTTCCCTGGTGTTTATCGACAATTTTATGAACAATATCTAACCCTAGGCCATTTCCCTCACCAGAGGGTTTGGTCGTAAAGAAGGGTTCAAAAATGTGGGGCAGAACAGAGTCGGGAATGCCACAACCACTATCGGTAATGTCCACCCGTAAGGCCCGTTCCTGCTGCCGGACCCTAATCCGTAGCTCTCCCCGCTCGTCCATCGCCTGGAGGGCATTGTGCACCAAGTTTGTCCATACCTGGGTCAGTTCATCGGGATAGCAGGGAATGGCGGGGATGGCATCGTAGTGGCGCACCACCTCTACCCCATGCTTTATTTTATTGTGGTAGAGGGTTAAGACAGTTTCAATGCCGTCAATAATATTAGCCGTCACCTTTTCACCGCTTTGATCAAATCGGGCATAGGTTTTTAAGGCAAAGACGACCTTGGCGGCCCGTTCAATGGCGGTGCCAATGGTATGGGTGCTACGCTCTAGGAGAGCTAACTGATGGGCAAGTTCCACCACCTGTTCTCCTTGCTCACTCTGCAAGAGTAGCAAAAAAGGATCGATGTCCCCGAGGACACCAATATCAATGAAGGTATCGGCCCAGCCATCACTATTCTGGATATCCTTATCATTCAGCACCGCCATCATTTTCCGTTTATACTGCCGCCGTTCCCGACTCGACAATTGCAGGGTGTCCTGAATGGGTAATTGACGCAGGGCCGTAAACCGCTCAAATAGTTCTGGGGGTAACTCCCGTAAAATATCTGGCAGGTTGGGTAAGGTGCGCTGGGAAAAGAGGCTAATGGTTTCGATGGAGGAGCGAATTGCTCCTAGGGGCGTATTAATTTCATGGGCAACCCCTGCCACTAATTGCCCCAGGGCCGCCATTTTTTCTGAGTGGATGAGTTCTTTCTGGGTATTTTGTAATTCATTCAGGGTGTCTGCTAGTTCACGGTTTTTTTGCTGCAAACTCGCTTCGGCCATCTTGAGTTGCTTGAAGGCACTCTGTTGTTCACTGATGTCGCGGACAAACCCTTCGTAGTAAATAATATTGTTTTTGCGATCGCGCACGACTCGACAGGTTTCGGCAATCCAGATAATGCTGCCATCCTGACGATACACCTGGGACTCAAAGTTAGACAGCACATCCTGCTGGGCCATCAAGTCAATGAACTGCTGTCGCCGCTGGGGATCAACGTACAAACTAGCGCGAGCATTGGGCTGAACAGCAATCAGTTCGTCCGCAGAGGCATAACCATAGATCTGCGCTAGGGCTTGATTGGCGCGAATGTAGTTTCCCTGGAGATCCGTTTGAAAAATCCCCTCGACCGCATTTTCAAAGATGCTGCGAAAACCAGCCTCAATGGCCTGGGGGTCAGACATGATCATTTCAGGCAATAGCAGGGGTATGACGTACATTCACAACTATACGACATTCCACCTGCTACAGCTAATCTATGTAATCTATAAGATAGGTGGATCCCCTAGCTAGATTTGGCCGCCCGTTTACTCTGGCTGACACCCTGGCCCTGACCATTACTGGATGTATTGCGGGGCTGAATGACCCCAAACCCACCATGATTCCGCTCGTAGACCACATTGATTTCGTCGCTATCGACATTACGGAAAACGTAAAAATCATGATCGACCATCTCTAGATGCTCTAGGGCATCCTCAATGGTCATGGGGGGCATGGCAAAGTATTTCATCCGCACCACTTGGGCCGGAAGTTCCGGGGTGCGATCGCTGATCAAGTCACTGACGATAGGGGCTGAAATGTCCTCGGGAATATCCTTTGTCCGGGATTGATCCTGACGTTTCTCTTTGAGCTTGCGTAATTTACGGGCAATTTTATCAGCAACTAAGTCAATACTGGCATAGAGATTCTCGCTGCTTTCCTCGGCCCGGATAACAGAGCCATTGACAAACAATGTGACTTCTGCGGTTTGCTTCGGGGCTGTACTGCGATTACGCGCAACGGAGAGATGGATATCGATTTCGTTGATCACATTTTGATAGTGGTTGGCAGCCCGATCAATTTTTTGATTGACATAGCTGCGAATGGCATCCGTGATGTCAATGTTTTTTCCATGAATCACAAGCCTCATAGGGTCGCCTCCCCTAGGTTTAATTATCTTATCTAAGATCACCTTAGCACTTTCCCATTAGCTTACGTATTGGCGACAACATTCCTTTGCTAGAGTCTTCACTATAGTTTGTGTTCTGTGATAATTCTTAGCTTGAAGCCCTTGACAGTCGCTACCTTCCTGCGCTCTTTTTTGCGATTTTCCTATACCCGTTTGGCTTTATTATTTTTTTATTATTTCATTTCTCTGATTTCGTTTAATTTTGCCCTCCCCTCCCCGTCCATGTTGGCTGTATTGCCCTGGAATTGTTCCCTATGCCCAGGCTTGGCAATGGCAGCGTCGCTTAGTGGGCGATCGTCGGAATCAGCCTGATTTAGCCGATGCCCTCATAGTGCTTCAGCATCCGCCGGTCTATACCCTGGGTCAGGGAGCCAGTGAAGTCTTTCTCCAATTTGATCCCCAGAGGGACGTAGAACTGTATCGGGTGGAACGGGGCGGGGAAGTCACTTACCATAATCCGGGTCAGTGGGTTGCCTATCCCATTTTGAATTTACGTCACCATCACCCGGATCTCCATTGGTACCTCCGCCGATTGGAGGATGTGCTGATTCAAACCTTAGGGGTATACCAAATAAAGGGAGAACGAATCCCTGGCTTAACTGGCGTTTGGGTGGAAGGAGTCAAAGTGGCCGCCATTGGTATTAAAGTGAGTCGCTGGCTGACCTGGCACGGCATTGCCCTCAATGTCACCAATGATCTCCGGGGTTTTCGCCAGATTGTACCCTGTGGGATTGGCGATCGCCCGGTGGGGAACCTTTTGCAGTTCAAATCCGACATAGATGGTGAAGATGTCCGCGATCGACTCATCGAAGCCTTTGCCCAGGTTTTTGGACTCTCCATGGTGCCCCGGCCCATCTCTGATCTAGAAACCTAACTTAGCAACCTAAAAGGATTCCTCAGGAATCAGGAGAATTTATCGATGCTCAGGTTTAATCTTTTCTTCATAACCTCATCGGTGTTTCTTGGTAATTTTCAAGGCAAAATATAATATTGAGCCTCATTTAGGCAATAATGAAGAATGAAGTCATACCGACATTAGTTTATTTAACCCTACTTCCTCAATTATCGCTCTGCTCCTTTCCCATTAACTAACCGTTGCCCCAGATCATGACTAACCAGCCAAACAAATCCCAATCGTCGTCATTGCCCCTTAGTACGGATATGGTGCGGACATACCTCCATGAAATTGGTCGTGTCCCCCTTTTGACCCATGAACAGGAAATTGTTTTGGGCAAACAAGTCCAACAAATGATGATTCTGCGACAGCTCCAGGATGATCTAGGGGATGATCTCGGTCGTTTCCCTACGGATCAGGAATGGGCTGCCGCCGCCAAGATGGATATTAAGGAACTTCAGAAAACATTGCAGCGGGGTCAGCGGGCCAAGCAAAAGATGATTGAAGCTAATCTGCGATTAGTGGTATCTGTTGCTAAAAAATATCAAAAACGCAACCTAGAGTTGCTGGATTTAGTCCAGGAGGGAACCCTGGGTCTAGAGCGGGGTGTGGAAAAATTTGATCCGACTCGGGGCTATAAATTTTCCACCTATGCCTACTGGTGGATTCGTCAGGCCATTACCCGCGCCATTGCCCAACAGGCCCGCACAATTCGATTGCCGATTCACATCACTGAGAAGCTCAACAAAATTAAGCGTACCCAGCGGGAACTCTCCCAAAAGCTCGGACGAAGTGCCACCCCCAACGAAGTTGCCGCCGAATTGGAGTTAGAACCCGCCCAAATTCGCGAGTATCTCACCTTGGCTCGGCAGCCGGTGTCCTTGGATCTGCGGGTTGGCGATAATCAGGATACGGAACTGGGAGACTTACTGGAAGACAACGGCCCCTCACCGGAGCAGTTCACGACCGGGGAATCCCTGCGGGATGATATTCATCATTGGTTAGGGGAATTAACGACCCAGCAACGGCAGGTGTTGACCCTGCGCTTTGGCCTCAGTGATGGCCAGGAGCTTTCCTTGGCTAAGGTGGGGGAGCAGCTAAACCTCAGTCGGGAACGGGTACGCCAACTGGAACGGCAAGCCTTGGATCATCTGCGGCGGCGACGACGGCAAATGCATGAGTATCTTGCCAGTTAAAGCACCTTGCCAGTTAAAGCACCTTGCCGGTTAAAGTACCTAACAGGTTAAAATACCTGGGGTGTCCAGAAAGGAGCATGGCTTGAATTCCATGGATAATGGTGACAAATGGGTTAGGGATCTGGGTTTACAGGCCCATCCTGAGGGGGGCTATTACCGGGAGATCTATCGATCTCCGGAATCCATTCCTGAGGCGGCCTTACCCAGTCGATTTCGGGGGGGCGATCGCGCCTATGGAACTGGCATCTATTTCCTGTTGCCGTCGGGTCAATATTCAGCCCTACACCGCATCCAATCCGATGAACTCTGGCATTTTTATGCTGGCTCCAGCTTAGTGATCCATGTGATTCAGCCCGATGGAGTCTATGAACAACTCAAATTAGGGCCGCGGACTGATCTAGGAGAGCAATTTCAGCTTTGCGTGCCCGCGGGTTGTTGGTTTGGAGCCACGGTCACGGAGTCTGACAGCTATACCTTGGTGGGGTGTACGGTCACGCCAGCCTTTGATTTTCGTGATTTTGAACTGGGAGATCGCCCAACATTGCTGGCCCTGTATCCCCAACATCAAGCGTTGATTTGCGCCTTAACGCCTGAGGTAGATTAATCAAACCAACCCATATCAGTATCTTTCAGTTGTTTATCTTCGGGAGATGGCTCAGGGATATAGTTCACCATCGGCTTAAAGCCAATATCTTCAAAACGGTAGGGTTTGGGAACGGGGGCCGTCAGGTTGCGGATTGTTTCCTTAGCTTCTTCCAGTTCCTTCTCTAGATCGTGGAACTGTTCTAATTGACTGGCTAAAGCCTCAAGCTGCTTCTGTTGCTCACTCACCTGGGCTTCTAGGCGTTCTATCTCATCGTTGCGATCGCTCAATTGCTGCTCTAGGGCTTGGGATTCTCCCTGTTCCTGGGAAAGCTGATGTTGCAGGCGTTGCACCTCATCGTTGCGATCGCCCAGTTGGGCTTCTAGGACCTGATACTGTTCCTGAAGGGAGGTCAAGGCAGCTTGGAGTTGGGCCTGCTGGGCCTCCAGATCAGCCTTAGTTGGGCTACCTCGGCGGGATGACTTTTGGGGAGTGGGTTTTGCCACTTCTTCACGGAGTAAATCCCCTAATTTTGGATGATCTACCACTAGCTTCTCCAATCTCGTTGTAACTCTTCTGCCACTAGGCGATAATCCGCTTGGGCTTCCTTGGCCTGCTTTCCGCGCCACTGGGTAATGGGAACCCCCTCCAGGGCCGATCGCTCATGGGCCTTATAGGCACGAATAAAGGAATGGCAGGCAGCGATCCCCAACTGCAACAGCGTATTCTGGGCCTCCAGGGCTTCAGCGACACTGCGGGGATCTACCCGTGTCAGTAGCACCCGATGGGGAACCTTTGCGGGGTGAACCACCACCTTCACCGTTTCAATCAGGGCGGCCAAATCAATGGGGGCTGGGGGGGTGGGCAAGACTAAATAATCGGAAATAGGCACCACCGCTGCCAGGGATGAGGAGGCTAAGGCCGGGGGCGTATCCACCACAATTAGATCATAGTTCGTTAACTGGCGCACATTACTGAGGAGCTTGGGATTGACCTCCTGGGCTAGATCAAAACCCATGTCCCGCTCATTTCGCTGAAACCACCACGTCGCTGATCCTTGGGGATCCGTATCCACCAGTAATACCCGCTGATGTTCGGCATAGGTTGCCGCTAGATTAATCGCTGTTGTGGTTTTACCCACGCCCCCCTTGCCATTCAGAACTGATATTAAGCGTGGTGAAGTCAACGACCTTTGCACTCCCTAAAACTGATTCAAAAAACGTAGGTCACTGGTATAAAATCGGCGAATATCATCGATCTGGTGCAGCACCATGGCAAATCGCTCTACCCCAAAACCTGCGGCAAAGCCCGTATAAAGATCGGGATCATACCCCACATTTTTAAGCACCTGGGGATCCACCATGCCACAGCCCAGTACCTCTAACCAGCGGCCCTTCCACTGCACATCCACTTCCGCTGAAGGCTCGGTAAAGGGAAAATAACTGGCCCGAAAACGAATGGGCACATCCCCAAATAGTTCCGCCAGAAATGCTTTCACCGTTCCCTTGAGATCCGTAAACGTCAAGCCTTGATCAATGGCTAAAATTTCAATTTGATGGAAAACCGCAGCGTGGGTTGCATCTTCATTGTCGCGGCGATAACAACGGCCCGGAGCCACAATGCGAATGGGTGGATCATTGAGTTCCATGTGACGAATTTGAACCGAAGAGGTATGGGTACGCAGTAAATTGCCATCGGGCAAATAGAACGTATCCTGCATATCCCGGGCCGGGTGATCCGCTGGCGTATTCAGAGCCTCGAAATTGTAATAATCCGTTTCCATCTCCGGACCATCATCCACGGTGTACCCCAAACCCACGAAAATATCTAAAATTCGATCCATGGTGCTATTGAGGGGATGGATATGACCCTGGGGACGAAAGTAGCCCGGCATGGTGACATCTAGGGTTTCTGCCTCTAGTTGGGCCTGAATTTGGGCCGCCTGTAATTTATGCCGTTGCTGCTCAAGGGCCGTTTGCAGGGTTTCCTTAAGGGTGTTGGCTAGGGTACCAATGGTGGGGCGATCGCCCGCAGGTAGTTTACCCATCGTCCCTAAAATTTTCGAGAGTTCTCCCTTTTTACCTAGGTAGTGAATTCGTTGCTGCTCTAGGGTATCCAAGGTCTCAATCTCGGCGATCGCCTTGAGGGCCGTAGCCTGTAATTCCTGGAGTTGGGCCTGTAACTGCTGCCCATCTAGGGTTGATGTGGTCATAATCTCGGTGATGTCAATGTGATGTCAATGGTTCTAGGGGAATATAAACTCTTAAATCATGTAAATAATTATCTAAATTCTACTGTAGAACATTTTGCCCTCAACCAGCGTTTGTCCCAGTAGTTGCCATTATCTCCAAGGTAGTTTCCTGCCGATATTCAAAAATAGCCTTCAAAATGCGTTGTATCCTTAGGGATCCTCTTCAACCGGGACGTGATCTCATCGAATTCAGGATCTTCTGGGTCAAAAACTCCCCCTATCCATTCAAGCATGTGCTCATGATCTGGGTGTTCTGGGTCTTGAAGCCTCTCGATAAGCTCCTGATACCCCCAACTTCCTCCACAGTCTTCCGGTGGACAGGCACGTTTAGCCTTAATGCAGATAGGATAGGCGATGCCAGCTTCAGGTTCAAGCACCTTCTCAAGCAGAATTTCATGTTCCCAGGAATCCCCAAAGTCGTAGAGATAGGAGAACTTAGACTTTTCCCATAGAATAACTTTGCTCAATTTGACCAGCCGTTCATCCTGTAACTCCATCCCATCAAAGCCGAATTCAGGCATTGGTATCCCGTATTCCACCCCTTGAATCGAAAAAGAATGAAGATGGGAACCTGACCAGCCCATGGAGAACTGAATGACCCAGTGTAAATAGTTCAGGGTGACATCGCTAGGCACCTGCACCCGCCGCCAGATCGGGGGCCGGATATCCTTCAGAGTGATTTTAAGTTGGTAGATAGACCGAGTTTTTTTGCGAGAAACCATTCTAGACCGAGGAGGGGAAAAACTAGGGTGACTAAATTCGGACAGTCTAACGATTGTTACTTAGCTTAGGACGAGGCCCGCACTGATTCTCAATATCCTAGGTGAAAAAAAGAAAGCAATCATAACAATGCTTATGATGCTTGAGTACAATTGCAATGTCAATCTGTGGGCGTCGGCTGCACATTAATTGCTCCATTTGGGGAAAGAGTGACGACGGCCCCTAGTTTTTCAAGATTTACTAGGGCTATTCACGGGTGCGATCGCGACCCAAATCAATCATCTATCCCTAGAACAATTAGAAGCCCTAGGGGATGCTCTGCCAGATTTCGGCGAACTTAACGATTTAGAGCAGTGGTTTCAGGCATTAAATAATTAAGATATAAATAATAATTATAAGAATAATAACAAATTATTGACACAAAAAGGCGATCGCTATATTTTAGGTATTACCTATTTCCTGCCCTAAATTAAATGCTCAAAATAATCCGTCGGTGGTTTGCTCCTCTTGCCGTGTTGGGTTGTCTTCTTCCCTTACCTGCGATCGCCCAGATTACACCAGCCGTTGGGGGTACAGGTACGACAGTCACCGTGAATGGTCAGCAGTTTGACATTGGCGGCGGTGCATTTTCCAGGGATGGTAAAAATTTATTTCATCTCTTTAAGCAATTTGGTCTCAGTGATGGTCAGATTGCCAACTTTTTATCCAATTCCAAGGTACAAAATATCCTGGCAGGCGTGAATGGCGGCGATGTCAGCTACATCAATGGCTTAATCCAGGTAATAGGGGGAAATAGTAACCTCTATTTGCTCAATCCTGCGGGAATTGTCTTTGGGCCCAATGCCCAGTTAAACGTACCGGCAGCGTTCCATGCCTCCACCGCCCAACGGGTGCATTTTGACGGCGGTATTTTTGACATTAATGGGTTTAATGACTACGCCAACCTAGTGGGAAACCCCACCGGATTTGAGTTTTTAAGTACGGGCATTATTGTCAACGAGGGAAACTTAGCCGTTGGCCCAGGGCAGAATTTAACGTTGATGGGTCATCAGGTGTTCAATACAGGAACCCTATCGGCTCCAGGGGGAACCATTACAATTCAAGCAATCCCTGAGACAGGCATGGTACGGATTTCCCAGGAGGGAATGATCCTTAGTTTAGAGATTCCAGCGGATCGGATTCCCGAAGATGGAGTGATTGAAGCGGTGGATTTACCCCGATTGATCACTGGAGGAGAAGATCGTCCACGGGTGAATAGTGTGGTACACAATGCCGATGGCACGATTAGCTTGGTTCATGACCCCAATAGGGTGAATGTGCCAGTGGACGGAGCAACGGCGGTTGCCAGTGGCACGATGGATGTGTCGAGTCCTGAGGGAGTGGGGGGACAGATTAATGTTCTTGGTTCCAATGTTGCCTTCGTGAATGCCCAACTCAATGCCTCTGGGGGTGCGGGGGGCGGCACGATCCTTGGAGGTGGGGATTACCTAGGGGGAAGCACGGGCACAGGTCGCCTAGATAGTAGTTTCAATACCCAGAACTTGTTTGTGGACAGCAACACCGTTATGAATGCGGATGCGCTGATCCAAGGGGATGGCGGCACGGTGATTAATTGGGCCGATAACAGCACCATCTTTCATGGATTTATTTCAGCCCAAGGCGGGATATTAGGCGGAGATGGCGGCTTTGCCGAAGTTTCGGGACGGGAAACACTACAAATGTCTGGGTTTGCAGATTTGCGTGCCCCCCAAGGAGCCTTTGGAACGCTATTGCTAGACCCCGGTAGTGTCACGATTCAAGCAGGTTCTAATACCTATGTAGATAAAAATACCTTTTATGACCTTTACTTAAATTCTCAATTAAGCGCTGCCAGTGTCACGATCGCCACCTCAGAAGCAACCAATAGCAACCCTGAAACAATTACGATCGGCGGAAGTACCTATATTATTTGGAGTGCGGCAACGACCTTAACCCTGACGGCAGGGCGCAATATTTTCATGAATGCGGGGGCGGTGATCCGAAATACCCATACCGGCACATCCTTTGATGCGATTGTGTTTAATGCTAATACCGCAGGGACAGCAACGGGCAGCTTTGCAGGGATCCAATTAAATGGTGCGGGTGCGACCCTCGCGGCGCAAGATGGCAATATTCGGCTAACGGGACACGGTGGAAATAGCGGAGCAAATGACTACGGTATTTATCAACTGGGTTCAGCCCAAGTCAGTACCACGGGAACTGGCAACATCACCTATATCGGTACAGGGGGTAATGGCACAAGTAGCAACTACGGTATTCTTCTAAACGGTGCAAATACCACTATTAGCAGTAGTGATGGGTCGATCGCCCTAACTGGAACTGGGCGAGGTAATGGAACAGGAAACTACGGCATTTATCAACTGGGTGCAGCCCAAGTCAGTAGTACCAGTGGAAATATCACCTATACCGGTACAGGTGGCAATGGCACAAGTAACAACTACGGCATTCTTCTAACCGGAGCAAATACTACTATTACTAGTGGAAATGGCACGATCGCCCTGACCGGAACCGGACAAGGGAACGGGAACGGGACACGTAATCGCGGGATTAGTCATGAATTCGGTGCCCAAGTCAGTACCACGGGAACTGGCAACATCACCTATATCGGTACAGGGGGTAATGGCACGGATTTTAACTTCGGTATTCTTCTAAGCGGAGCAAATACCACTATTAGCAGTAGTGATGGCACGATCGCCCTGACCGGAACCGGACAAGGGAACGGGAACTGGACAAGTAATCGCGGGATTAGTCAAGAAAGTGGTGCCCAAGTTCGTAGTACAGGCAATGGCACCATTACCTATACCGGGACAGGCGGCAATGGCACGGATTCTAACTTCGGTATTCTTCTAAGCGGAACCAATACTACCGTTAGCAGTAGTGATGGGGCGATCGCCCTGACCGGAACTGGGGGAGGGAATGAAACATCAAACTACGGTATTTATCAATTGAGTGCTGCCCAAGTTCGTAGTACAGGCAATGGCACCATTACCTATACCGGGACGGGCGGAAACGGCACGGATTCTAACTTCGGTATTCTTCTAAGCGGAACCAATACTACCGTTAGCAGCCAGGGTGGTGAGATTGCCCTGACCGGAACCGGACAAGGGAACGGCTCCTCTAATCGCGGGATTAGTCAAGAATTCGGTGTCCAAGTCAGTACCACGGGAACTGGCAACATCACCTATATCGGTACAGGGGGTAATGGCACAAGTAGCAACTACGGTATTTATCTAGGTGGAACCAATGCCACCATTAGTAGCCAAGGTGGGGCGATCGCCCTGACGGGAACCGGACAAGGGAATGGAACATCAAACTTCGGCATTTATCAACTGAGTGCTGCCCAAGTTCGTAGTACAGGCAATGGCACCATTACCTATGAGGGAACGAGTGGGAATGGCACAAATAACAACTACGGTATTTATCTGATCGGAGCAAACACAAGAATTACGAGCGAGACTGGGAATATCTCGCTCACGGGGAATGGTGGTAGTGGTAGCAATAGTACCAATGACAACTACGGGATTTGGCAACGGCTTGGCGCACAGGTCTTTACGTCAGGGGATATCACGCTCACGGGGAATGGTGGTGGTGGTAGTAATAGTACCAATAACAACTACGGGATTTTTCAAGAGTCTGGCGCACAAGTCTTTACGACAGGAAATGGCAATATTACCTACAGAGGAACTGGCGGAAATGGTACAGACAGAAACTATGGAATCTTGTTAGAAGATGCAAATACGACCATTGCTAGCGAGACTGGTATTATCCACCTCACAGGTAATGGTACGGGTAATGGGATTTATAACTATGGGATTTTTCAAGGGTCCGGCGCACAAGTCTTTACTGGAAATGGAACCCCAGCAACCAGCTTAACGGGCGGCGGCAACATTACCTACACAGGCACCGGCGGTAGTGGCACATTCGACAACTATGGAATCTTGTTAGAAGATGCAAATACGACCATTGCGAGTGGGGCGGGGGCAATTAACCTCACGGGGAATGGAAGTGGGACTGTCGATGGCAACCATGGGATTCGGCAACGGGATGGCGCACGGGTTTTTACGACAGGGAATGGCAACATTACCTACACAGGCACTGGCAGTAGTAGTGGCACAAGTATTAACTTAGGAATCTATTTAGAGGGAGCAAATACGACCATTGCCAGCGGGGCTGGAACTATCACCCTCACAGGGAATGGACGTGCGACTGGTGCTGACAACTACGGGATTCTTCAACGCTCTGGCGTACAGGTCTTTACCGGGACTGGAACCCCAACAACAAGCTTAACGGGCGGCGGCAACATTACCTACACAGGCACTGGCAGTAATGGCACAAGTTCTAACTTTGGAATTAATTTAGAAGGGGATGTAAATGGAACTCCGATAATTGCAAGCGGGTCTGGGAATATCACGCTCACGGGGAATGGTGGTAGTGGTAGCAATAGTACCAATGACAACTACGGGATTTGGCAACGGCTTGGCGCTCAGGTCTTTACGACAGGGGATATCACGCTCACGGGGAATGGTGGTGGTACAACCACTAACAACTACGGGATTTTTCAAGAGTCTGGCGCACAAGTCTTTACGACAGGGAATGGCAATATTACCTATACCGGAACAGGAGCCAATGGAGCCGATGCCATTCGAGTACAAACAGGTACTAATTTGATTGGCAAGGGTACAACCGGAAATATTACCCTCATGGGCGACACAATGACATTGAATAATGTTTCTATTCAAGGAACTGTCAATTTACTTATTCAACCCCTAACACCAGCGACCACCATCGGCATTGGAGATGGCGCAACAGGAATCTTAAACCTAAATGCAACGGAACTCGGTAATATCCAAGATGGCTTTAGTTTAATCACGATTGGCCATGGGAATGGTACTGGGCTAATTCAAGTTGCTGGAACTGTCCATCCCTTTAATGACAATTTGCAGTTACGGAACAGTAGCGGTGGTATTCAAATTAATTCTGCCCTAAATGTTGGTGCCAATAATCTCATACTGAATTCCGGTGGAACGGTTACTCAAACGGCCCCAATTATTGCACAAGGCGTTGCGATTACGGGTTCAGGCGATACCACGTTAGATCATCCTAATAATCAAATCCAAACCATTGCAGCCAATACCATAGGCAATATTACTGTGGTGACAGGAACCGATTTGGCAGTGGATACGGTGAATCCAGATGGGATTGAAAATAGTCAGACGGTGGTGTTGCAATCCACTACCGGCAATATTACGCTGAATCAACCGATCAATGCCACCCAAAATATTACCTTGGCTGCCGACCAAAACTTTATCAACAATGCCGGAGTGAATGCGTTAATAGCAGGGGGACGTTGGCTGGTTTATGCCACGAGTCCAGAAGGAAATATCAATGGCTGGTCAGTCTTGGGAGGCTCACAACAGTTTAGTACGGCCTATCCCACACCATCAGGGTTTGCTGGGAATGGTTTTGTTTATAGTGTGGCAGCACCTCCCTTACCTCCGGTTACATCCAGTCCGGTGATTCTTTCAACCGCACCAACGATCAATGTACCTGCCGTACCATCTCCACCATCTTCGCCAGCACCTCCAATGGCTCCAACTAGCTCAAGCTCAGGTTCTGCACCCCCGATCATTTTTACTCCGACAGATTTGCCCCTACCCTCTAACCTATCCACCATTTTGCAAGGTCAAGAAGAGGAGGAGATGCCCTTAGAGCAGAGCCTCTGTCAATTGCTCGAAGAAGGAGAAGAGACAGTCTTAGAGATTAATGGTGTACCCGTAGAGTCTGTCCTAGCGGAGCAGTGCCGTTAGGTATCCTAGAAGATAGACAAGCCATAAAAATCTAGGGTCAAAGCCATGGCAACCACTGCCGATGATGTGTGGCGTTTATTGGGTGAACTCGCCGTAGCCCAAAAAGAAACCGAACGCCGATTTCAAGAAACAGAGCAGCTTCTCAAGGAGCAATCCCAGGAAGCAGAACGTCGATTCCAGGAAGCAGAACGCCGCTTTCAGGAAACGGAGCAAGTTCTCAAAGATCAGGCTCGCAAGACCGATCGCCAAATCCCCACCATCTTCGCCAGCACCTCCAATGGCTCCAACTAGCTCAAGCTCAGGTTCTGCACCCCCGACTCATTTTACTTCCGGTAGATTTGTCCCCTACCCCTCCTAACCTATCCACCCATTTTGTCAAGGTCAAGAAGAGGAGGAGATGCCCTTACGAGCAGAGCCTCCTGTCAATTGCTCGAAGAAGGAGAAGAGACAGTCTTAGAGATTAATGGTGTACCCGTAGAGTCTGTCCTAGCGGAGCAGTGCCGTTAGGTATCCTAGAAGATAGACAAGCCATAAAAATCTAGGGTCAAAGCCATGGCAACCACTGCCGATGATGTGTGGCGTTTATTGGGTGAACTCGCCGTAGCCCAAAAAGAAACCGAACGCCGATTTCAAGAAACAGAGCAGCTTCTCAAGGAGCAATCCCAGGAAGCAGAACGCCGCTTTCAGGAAACGGAGCAAGTTCTCAAAGATCAGGCTCGCAAGACCGATCGCCAAATCCAGCAAGTGAATCAACAAATTGGTAACTTAGGCAACCGCCTCGGCGAATTTGTCGAATGGCAAGTCCGTCCCGCTGCTGTGCGTCTCTTTCGAGAGCGGGGTATTGCCGTGCGTCAACTTGCCAGTGATGTCACCATTGAAGCAGGGGAAGATAGCCTAGAAATTGATTTACTCGTGGTCAATGGGGATGAAGCCGTTGCCGTCGAAGTCAAAAGTAAACTCAGCCACACTGATGTGAATGAGCATCTCGAACGCATT